>CAZHCY010000115.1:0-7698 GCA_964531185.1 uncultured Desulfovibrionales bacterium
AAAGTATTCTGCCCACCCAAAAGTTCAGTTCAGGCAGGCTCTTTGCCCAGGGCATATATATCCCGTCAGGCCTGGCCAGCGGCGACTACTTTGATTTTCTGCCCCTTGATGAAGGAGGACTCAGATGCGTGGTGGCAGATGTGTCGGGGCATGGTGCCAGGGCGGCTTTTATTATGGCCATTGTACGGACAGTGTTTCATTTTACTGAAACCAGAACAATGCCTCTTCCTGAATTGATCAGCCTGTTGAACCGTCAGCTTCTGCAGACCCTGGGAGATGAAGGCGATTTTATCACCATGTTCGCGGCTGATATAAATCCTGAAAAAGACAGTCTGGAATATGTCAACGCTGGTCATTGTCCGCCATTTTTCAAGGATGACAGTGGATTCAGGGAGATTGAAGCTACAGGATCAATTGTGGGCATATTTGAGGAACAATTTGAGAGCAGGACTCTGGATATCCATGGAAGTTGGAAACTTCTTATTTATACAGACGGTATTTTTGAATGCACAGTGGATGATTCTGGGATATTCGGATATGAAAATTTCAGAGATTTGTGCGCCAGGCTGCTGGAAGATGATGCTTTTCATGTGGAATCGCTGCCCCTGCAGGTCCAGAAGACTGCCCGGGGTGTTATTCAAATTACAGATGACCAGACAGCTTTGTATGTAACAGGCTGATAAGCGCGTATGCTTGCCACTGATGCGCTTGCCGCCGGTGCGTTATGACATCGTCATGCAGTAGCTGGATTTCTAACTGAATGACCTAAACCTTCCCATTGGCTTTGTCGCTGCAAAAAGTTCAAACTCTTATGTATCCTGAATACGCCTCAGTGAAACGAAGGATGGTTTCACGGGTTGAACTTTGATCTTGAACTTTTTTTGCTCCTTGTTCTTGGAATTTTTGTAACAGTTTAGCCCTTTTTAAGGGCGCAGGGGACAGGCTCTCCCAGCACTTGTTTTTCCAAAATCTGTGTTTACATCAATCGAAAAACAAGTGCTGGGAGAGCCAGTCCCCGTGCCTCATACAAATGGCTAAACTGTTACGAATTTTTGAACAGCCACCCTGATAAGGCCTTTTTCACACTGCTAATCTGAACCTTTGCCCGGGAGTTTTCATGGAGTTTGAAACAAAAGATGTTCAAGGAGTCCTGGTGGCCAGACCTCTTGCCAGAAGAATTGATTCAGCTAATGCCATGAACTTCAAGAGCGGCATGGTTGATTTTATTTTTCAGGAGCACACAAAGATAGCCCTGGATCTGTCTGAAGTTGATTTCATGGACAGTTCAGGCCTTTCAGCCCTTTTATCCACATTAAAGACCATAAGCCGCAAAGGCGGTCTGGTTCTGTTTGGAATAGGTTCCAATGTGGGCAAGCTTTTTTCCATTACCAGGCTGGATAAAGGTGTATTCAGGATTTACCCGGACGAGGAGAGTGCTCTGCGTTCTCTTAACCAGGCATAATGAGGATCATCCTATGAGAATTACCCTGACCATTCGCAGTTCCCAGGATCATGTGTATTTAATAGGCAGGGCAGTCAAAGGGATTCTTGAGGATATTTTTCAGGACAGGGATGCCCTTTTTCTGATGGAACTGGCGGTTTGTGAGGCTGTGGCCAACAGTATAAAGCACGCTCATGCCCGGAGGGCAGAGGATATAGTGGAAGTGGAAGTGGAACTTAATGAATCGGAAGTCATTATTGAGGTTAAGGATGAGGGCAGGAAATCTAATCCGGAATTTCTTGATAACAGCCGGTTTCAGGAAACGTGCGACCTTGAATCCATCAAGGAAGGGGGAAGAGGAATTCCCATTATAAAACAGGTAATGGATCAGGTTGACTATTATTCCACCTGCCAAAAAAATATACTGGTTATGAAAAAGAATCTGCCCCAGAGGGAACAATAATATTGAGTCCCAAAAGTCGTCAGTATCTGTTGTACGCCCTGAGCATCTTGCTTTTGCTGGCGCTTACTCCCTGGTGGTATATGCGGGTCAATGAGGAATACATATTGTACCGCCGGGCGGATAATTATTATGTGGATCAGGATTTTGAAAAAGCAGCCACTAATTATTATCTGGCGTTTCAAAAAGGTATAGATGATCCCCGGCTTTTGAATAGACTGGGTGATGCTTACCTGGCCCTGCAGGAGTTTGGCCGTGCTCTGGATGTTTTTCTGGAAATGAAGTCTCTTATGCCTGAAAATTTATCCGTACAGATCAAGCTTGCTCATGTATATTCTCTTAATAATCTAAACAGCAAAGCTCTGGATAACATCAATCGGGTATTAAAGAAAAAACCGGACTGGACAATCGCTCTGCTGTGGAAGGCCAGGATATTGTCTGGGGATGGGAAGTTTGAGGAAGCCATAGAAATATATCGCCAGATTCTTGATGAATAAAATAGTTTTTAAAGCGGAGTCAAAGATGAAAAATTTTAACATATTGATACTGCTGTTGATTTTAATTTCTTTCTCTGCAGGACCGGGTAATGTCTTTGCATTTTTAGACAACGGCCCGGAAGAACAGTCTGGATTTCTGGAGGAAATTCCGGAGTGGCAGGCCAGACTAGAGCTGGCCAGACTGCTCAGTTATACCAAACAATATCAGGAGTCGGTTGAGCAGTATAGAAAGGTTATCCAGGAAAAACCTGATTTAATGGAAGCAAGGCTTGAGTTGGCCAGAGTCCTTTACTGGAAAGGGGATACCCGGGAAGCGGAAGAAATGTTTGCTTCTGTTCCGGATGAGAATTTGTCGTCCGAGGCCAGACTGGAAATGGCTGATATTTATGTGGCCAGGCAGGACTATGATTCAGCAGTCACGATTTTTCAGGATTATTTGCGCAAGAATCCTGGAGACGTGCAGGTTCGCTTCAAGCTGGCTCAGGTGTTGAGCTGGCTGGGAAATTATGATGCGTCCATCAGGCAGTATCAGCAGGTTCTGCAGGAAAGGCCCCAAGATGTGCAGATACGGCGCAAATATGCCCAGGTCCTTATCTGGGCTGAACGTTTTGATGAGGCCAGGTCCGAGCTTGAAAAAACCCTGGAGGACTGATGGCTACAGTCAAGGTCCTGAGCATAAGTCTGTTTTCGGTAATAATGACCGTTTTGCTGTATTTTCTGCCGATGGGCACAGGCCTTGCCGGACACAATAAGCCTTCCATATTCACGGTCCAGACAGGAACCTATGAATTTCTTGAAAAAGCTCAAGAAAATTTCAGTAAATTTATCACTGCTTTTCCCCATGACGCAGAGAAACTGCGCATTGAATCCCATCCGCCGTATTTCGTCCTCAGGGCGGGAAGTTTTTCAGAGCCGGGCCCTGCCAGGAAATTGCGCAACAAATTAGCCCGCCTTTTTTCAGACGCCATAGTCCTTGATGCTTACTATATTGAGGACAGGATTTTGTCTGATCAGACAGAGCCGCAGTCTTCAGGTCAAAAAAACACATCTTATATTCCCTCCAGCATTGTTGCTGATGAATACACTTCTTCAGCCTCAGTTGTTCCACGGAACGAACAAATATCCGACTCCCAGGCCACGGTCATGCTTACAGAACTCCTGCTCAGACAGGGAGGAACTGATAACCTGAAAAGGTCTGGCCTGCTTGTTGAAAAACTGAAACAATCCGGGACTGATACTGTTTTGGCCGGCCTGCTTGAAATCCGCATTGAGGCAGCTCTGGGTAAACGCCACAGGGCCGCTGAACTGATTGAAGAATTTATCCGGGACAAAGGGTTCAATCCTGAAGAATGGGTGGAGCTGGCTGATATTTCAGCATCCATGGGTCATTTTGCCCGGTGCAGGGATATTTATCTGACAGTTCTGGAGCGTATTGAAGGGCCTGAAAAACAAAGGCTGAGGCTTATATATGCCGAGCGGGCCCTGCTGTGGGGTGATTTTTATACTTCAGAGCTGATTATCCGGGAAGCCATGGGCTTTGATCCCGGCAATCTTGAGCTCAAGCTCAGCCTGGCTGCCAATCTCATTGCCCAGCAAAGATTTATCCAGGCAGATAAATATCTTGACCAGGCGCTTAGTGAAGCTTCAGAAGAATCTGATGTCAGTAAGAAGGCCTGGATTATGAAGGTAGACCTTGGTCTGCTGGAAAAAGATTATGACCGGGCTGCCAGGGCTGCGGACGGTTTTATTTCTGTTTACAGTACGCCGGAACAGATACTTATCCCAGGAGCAAGGGCCTATTATGAGGCCGGGCGCATTGAAGACGCGCAAAATCTTTACCAGCAGGCCCTGCCAAAAGACAGTCTTGAGGCGCAAGCACTTTCAGGGCTGGGGCTGGTAAAAATATTTCAGAAAGACAGGGAAGCCGCGGCCCGGCATTTTAAAGCAGTGGCTTCTGATTCTGATCAATATCCTCTGGCAAGGGTGCTGCTGCTTAGAAACAACAGCACAGCTCTGTCCGGACTTGTTGATGATTTTATTCAGGATGAGGATGATCCGGCCAGACTGATTGATCTGGCCCAGGCTTTGTCAGGCCAGGGTTTTTTTGAAATGGCCATACGCGTCTATGGAGCCGTTCTTCTTATTGATGACAGGTATTTTCCAGCGCGGATGGGCCTGGCAGAAGTATTGGCCGCTTCAAAACAGTATGCCCGCAGTCTGGAAATACTTAAATCCTTGAGATCTGTTTTCCCTGACAGCTACAAGATTGATCTGACCCGGGCCAGGGTTCTGGCCTGGGCCAGGGATTATGAGGATTCAATTGCCGCCTATGAAGAAATATATCTGGAAAATCCTGCAAATTCCGTGGTTCTTATTGAATCAGGCAGAACCGCTTACTGGGGCAAAATGGCTGACCAGGGGGATGATCTCTATCAGATAATTTACTTGCCTTCAGTGGATCAGAGGCTTTTGCAGCGTCTTCTGGACCTGAACAGTCCTCTCACCGGTCAGATTCCGGCCAGCCGTCTGAAAGCACTGTCGGTACAAATAGATCAGGGCACGGTCTTTGAAGGTTATGAAGGCTTTTTTGCCTGGTTTGAAGACAATGCCAAAGATCTTAATGCGCGTCTTGCCGCGGACATCCGGGCCATAGAGCGCGATCTATATCATGAATACGTAACGCATAAAAGGGCGTTTCTGGAACGAAAATCCAAGAGTCTGGCCTGGAACAGGCGTTTTGCGCCTGCAAGACGCAGCCTCAGGGAATTGACAGAGTTTGATCCTGGTAATCAGGAGGCCCTTTTTGATCTGGCCCAGGCGGAATGCGCCCTTGGCCTCTGTGATGAGGAAAGACAGGTTTACGAGACTCTGCTTGATCTTGATCCACTGCATGGTCAGGCTTTAAAGGCGCTGGCAAGGCAAAAGATCCGGTCCTGTCCACTGGTTTTCGGAGGATATAATTTCTGGAGGGAAAAGGGGCGAGGAGCTCTGGCCAGAATGACCAGAAACAGGTTTGACCTGGGAGTGGAGGTCCCGGTTCTGTACAGGCACAACTTTAAGCTGATTACCCATAAATATTTTGAATCACCACAGAAATACGCAGATACAGTTCAGGCTTCAGGAATCAGTCTGCAGGGAGAAATCAAAGCCGGGCCGTATATTACTTTTGCCGGAAGGATTACTCATAAAACTTATAACCAGGATTTACGAATCAAAAATTTTTCCGGACTGACAGGCAGACCTGTGGCAGAGGATTCTTTTAAAACCGGGCTTGCTGATATTACTCCGGGCAACCTGAGCATGAGGCTCAACCTGGATAATTACGCGGCCTTGACCGCAGGCTATGAAAAAAGAGAAGAAGTGGCCAATGCCATGGCTTTGGCCCAGGGCATTTATTCTCATCGTTTCAGGACCCGTCTGGAGATGTATCCGGCCAGAAAAATGGATCTGGCCCTTGAAGCTGAACACATCGATTATAATGATAATAATTCCGGTTCTACCTACAGCGGAGAAATAGGTTATGCCTTTACTGATCATCCCAGGACGTTCAAGGCCATACTTTCGGCACAGTACAGGGATACATCCAGAGAGTACCAGGCCTGTGCAGGGACTTCAGCCGGGTGCTCAATTACAGATGATTTCAAACATCCTTACTGGACTCCTCAGGATTACTCTGGCGCAGCCATTACTTTTGAGTTTCGACATGATCTGGCAAAGGATTTTTTCTGCGGGGCCAGGGAGCATTTTTACGATCTCAAGCTTACACTGGGTACTGAACAGGACAGCAATAATTCAATTGAAATTCGGGGGTTATGGCAAAGAGAACTGGCTGACCGGCTGGGACTAAGAGCCCGGACCATGTGGCATAATTCCAGGGAGTGGAAGGCCATGGCTGGAGAGTTTGGAATGTTTTTCAGATTTTAACAGCTTGTCCTGAAATCTGCATAAGCAATAAGTTTCAAAATACCAACTTCACACAATCAAGGCTTACTATGGAGCAGCATGAAACAAAATAAAAAGTCTTTTGCCGGTACCGTAATTCTGGTTCTGATTACGATGACGCTTCTGTCCATTGTGTTATATCTCATAGCCAGGACCACCCTGTTTATAATTGCCGATTATGCATGGTACGATAAAATATTCGGATTTTTTCTGCTCATGGCCCAGGTTTTTGTCCTGACCCATGGTTTCGGATATTTTCTGAACCTGTTCAGAGTGGTTAACGCGCAGGATGGTCAGTCTTCGCAAGACAGGCTGAAAACAAAGGAACTGACAGATTTTCCTCCTGTGGCCATAATTGTTTCCTCATACAAAGAGCCTTTGAAGGTGGTGGAAGATACGCTTATCAGTTTTTACAACCTGACATACCCGAATAAGAATATATATTTTCTGGATGATACCAGATACGATCTCAAGGGCTGGGATCCGGAAGAAGCCAGAGAGTACCGCAGGCAGATAGATGAGCTGTGCCGCAGAATCGGGGTGAACCTGTTCCGGCGCAGATGGCGCGGAGCAAAGGCCGGAATGATTAATGATTTTTTGAATTTTCTGCAAGGCGAACCCCCTGAAGGTTTTGAATTTGTTTCCTGCGTTCAGGGGGAGATGGTCAAACCTGGACAGGAACAGTATATTATTGTTTTTGACGCGGATCAGAATCCGTTTCCTGATTTTGTGGAAACACTCGTGTCCAGGATGGAAGCCAACCTTTCTGTGGCCTTTATTCAGACTCCCCAGTATTACAGCAACTTTGAGTATAACCGGGTGGCCAGGGCTTCCGGGCTGCAGCAGGCGGTTTTTTACGAATATATCTGCGAAGGCAAAAGCATGCAGGATGCCATGTTCTGCTGCGGGACCAATGTTATCTTCAGAAGAGAGGCCCTTATGGATGTGGGAGGTTTTGACGAGTCCTCAGTGACTGAGGATTTTGCCACTTCCCTTAAGTTTCACCTCAAGGGCTGGCATTCAGCCTATTTGAACAAGATCAGCGCCTTTGGCGACGGACCAGAGGATCTGGGCGGATATTTCAAGCAGCAGTTCAGGTGGTCTCTTGGTACGGTGGGGCTGTTTCGCACTATCGCGGGCCGGTTCCTCAGAAATCCCAGGGAACTGCCTGTATATAAATGGTGGGAGTATATGCTTTCCGGTACTCATTATTTTGTGGGCTGGGTTCTGTTTATCCTGGTTGTTTCCCCGGCGGTGTTTATTCTGTTTAATGTACCCACTTATTTTGCCAGGCCGGAAATATATTTCATGTTTTATGTTCCTTACATAATACTTACTTTCAGCCTGTTTATCTGGTC
>CAZHCY010000116.1:0-7682 GCA_964531185.1 uncultured Desulfovibrionales bacterium
TTAACTCCGCCTGGGCGGATGCTGCGGACAGGGACCTGTAAAGTCTGGCTGAAAATTTGTGTCCATCCATGGTGCAGCTTGACTTTTTGTGGTGCATGGGTGAAAAATTTGAGCTTATCAGTAAATTCAGGAGAAGATTATGCCGGTACTTGTTGTCAATGTTGACCATGTGGCCACCATCAGGCAGGCCAGGAGGGGAATTGAACCTGATCCGGTAACTGCGGCTCATTTGGTTGAGCTGGCCGGAGCCCGGGGGATCATTGTCCATCTGCGTGAAGACCGCAGGCACATACAGGACAGGGATGTCCAGCTGCTGGCTGAAACCCTGAAAACCAATCTGCACTTTGAAATGGCGGCCACAGAAGAAATGAAAAGGATTGCTTTGAACATCTCTCCCTATATGGTCTGCCTGGTACCGGAGAAAAGAGAGGAATTGACCACTGAAGGCGGGCTTGACTGCATGGGCAGAGAAGGTTTTTTCAGAGATTTTCTGTCAGAACTGCATGAGGCCGGCATCAGAAGCAGTCTGTTTATTGATGCAGATCAGCGGCAGATGGAGGCAGCCGCTGCATCAGGCGCAGAATATATTGAAATTCATACAGGTCATTATGCGGATGCCCGAGACTCTGCCGCCAGAAACCGGGAGCTGGAAAAAATTCTCCAGGGCATTGCTGCAGCCGGAAGTCTTGGGCTTAAGGTCAATCTGGGACACGGGCTCAATTATCAGAATGTTTTCGCCTTTTCCGGCACAGGCGGTATCCATGAATATTCCATAGGACACAGCATTATTTCCAGAGCAGTGCTCACCGGCATATCAGAAGCAGTTCAAACCATGGCCGGAATTATTGCCGGTTTTCCTGATTGAGCCGGCAAGGGTCAAGGTTTGGCTTGACTGGATAATTTTACTGGTTTTTGCAGGATGGATTGCGGAAAATGATCATGGGAATCGGCCTGGATGTTGTGGAATTGTCCAGGATATCGGCAATTTATAAGCATTGGGGCTTAAAATTTGTCCAGAAGATCTTGACTGTTCAGGAGCAGGAAAGCATGCCCGGCCAAGCCGCTGCTGCAGCCTACCTGGCTTCCAGGTTTGCCGCCAAAGAGGCAGCGGTCAAGGCCCTGGGCACGGGATTTTCCATGGGAATCAGCTTCAGGCACATAATTATTTCCAGGGGAGATCTCGGCAAGCCTGAACTATATTTTCAAGGCCCGGCTCTTGAGCGCTGCCGGATGAGCGGGGTTGACCATATACACGTATCACTGAGTCACGGCCGGGATACAGCTGCGGCTGTGGTAATTTTAGAAAACAGCAAACAAACGGCACCAGTTCAGCCCCTTTTAAGACAGCCGGGAAGAAACGCCCCAGCTTCTGATTTTCCCTGATGCAGGAACAGACTCAGAAAAACCAGGGCCGGCCAGTCCCGGTGACATGTAAAAGCAGCTGAACTGCGGCCATAAATCAATTCGCAGGGATGAATTAAATATGTATCTGCCTTTGCCTACTCCTGAAGAAATGGTTTACTGGGACAGGCTGACCATGGAAGAAGCAGGCATCCTGCCTGAAATTCTCATGGAAAATGCCAGCAGGGAAGCCCTGAACATTATCAAATACCGCTTTGACAGCCTTAAGGGGCTTTCAGCTCTGATATTTGCGGGTTCAGGCAACAACGGCGGAGACGCCTTTGCCCTGGCCCGGCACTTGTGGAATCTGGAAGTCAAGGTGATGATTCTGCATTCCAAGCGGCTTAAGGAATATCAGGGGGCTTCAGCCTATCATCTGTCCCTGGTGCAGACCCTGGAAATTCCTCTCATGTATCTGCATGAGTACAATCTGGATTTTCTAAAGGGGGTGGACATCATAGTTGATGGCCTTCTGGGCACTGGTTTCCGGGGTCAGTTGAGGGATGAGTACAGCCAGTGGATAAGATCCATAAATAAACTCGGGGAAAAGGGCTATGTGATTTCCCTGGATATTCCCTCCGGGGTGAACGGCATAACCGGCAAACCCAGTCCGGTGGCGGTCAGGGCGGATGACACCATTTCCTTTGAGGAAGCCAAACTGGGCCTGTTTCAGCCAGAAGCCAGGGAATATGCCGGGTGTTTGTCAGTGGGAAAAATAGGCATCCCCAAAAAGATCAAGACCGACAACCCTCCCCAGCATTTTGGACTGAGCCGGGATATCCTCACAGAGCTGTACCCTCCCAAAAGAACCATGCATAAGGGCCAGGCCGGGCATGTACTGATCATTGGAGGATCCAGGGAGATGTCCGGGGCTGCTCTGCTCTCTGCCCTGGGCGGGCTGAGGTCCGGAGCAGGCCTGGTTACCATTGCCTGCCCCCGGGACCTGGCTGCGGATATCCGCCTGGGCTGGCCTGAGATCATGGTCCTGCCTCTGGGTTCCGGAGAAAGCTGGCAGCCTGATATGATGGATGATCTGGCACCTGTGCTGGACCGTTTCAGCTCAGTGGCAGTGGGGCCGGGTATGGGCCGGACTCAGGGTGTTGAAGCCTTTCTGGACCAGTTTGTACAAAATTGTCCAGAAAGGATTGTTTTTGATGCTGACGCTTTGTATTTTCTGGCTTTGAGGCCGGAGATAATCAATAAAATTGACAGGAATCTGTCTGTGGTGTTTACCCCGCATCCCGGGGAACTGGCCCGTTTTTTCCATGAACAAAGCTCTGAGATCAACCGGGACAGAACCGGTTTTGCCAGAAAGTTTATTTATGAATGGGGTTTCAACCTGGTTTTAAAAGGGGCCTGCACCATTGTAGCTGCCAGGGATCAGCCCTTCTATGTTTCACCTTTTGCTGTGCCCTGTCTGGCTGCAGGCGGGTCTGGAGATGTTCTGACCGGAATTATAGCCAGTCTCCTGGGCCGGGGACTGCCTGTGGTGGATGCCTGTAATCTGGCTGTGTGCTGGCATGGTCAGGCAGGCAGGGATCTGGAGAACAAATTCCCCTTCCGGGGAAACCTGGCCAGAGAGATTAGCGATGAACTGCCCCATGTCCTGGCCAGACTGACCAGTCAGGAGCAAAATCCAGATGCGGGCCTTTTTTTTGATGCAGGAGGTTTTGTCTGAAACACTGCCTGTTGCCCAACAATTACCCAAGGAAACAAAATGACCAAAGCCAAGGATATAATGAGCACACATCCATTGACAGTCAGCCCGGATACTGAAATTCAGAAGGCTGCAGAGCTTATGCTGGACAGAAACATTAACGGCATTCCCGTGGTTGACGATAAAAACAGGCTCAAGGGCATAATCTGCCAGAGCGATCTGGTGGCCATGCAGCGCAAATTTCCACTGCCTTCCATGTTTACTTTACTGGACAGCATTTTTCCGTTGTCTTCCACTTCCAAAATGGAAAAGGAGATCCAGAAGATTGCGGCTACAAAAGTCAGTGATGCCATGACTGCTGATCCCAGATCAGTAGACCCGGAGACTGGTCTTGAAGAACTGGCCGAAATCATGGTCAAGTATAAATACCACACCTTGCCGGTGGTTCAAGAGGGCAGGCTGATAGGAGTTGTGGGCAAGGCTGACGTATTGAAGACCCTTATGCGGCAAAGTTGAAAAAGTGGCGGCTGACAACCGGTTTCTGCTCCCCAGTGAAGAAGCTGTTCTGGCCTTTGGCAGGCTTCTGGCCTTCCGGCTTTCCAGCCGAAAAACTTTTCCTGCTGTTCTTTTTCTGGGGCCCATGGGCTCCGGCAAAACCACCATGATCAGAGGCATGGCTGCTGCCCTGCCTGGCGGGGATCAGGCCGAAGTGAGCAGCCCGAGTTTCAACATAATGAATGTCTATCCCACCAGGCCTGAAACAGTTCATTTTGATCTGTACAGACTGGAGGGTAATTTGCTGGACCCGGAAAGCCAGGAGATGCTCCTGGATGACAGCAGACTGGTTCTGGTGGAATGGAGCGAATATCTTCCAGAAGACCTGGTGTTTTCAGATGTAGTTTATATTCAAATGGATATTGAAGATAACGGAAGAATGGTCACACTTTGCGCGGCAGGTGAATTCGCGGCCCGGCTGGATGAAATGTGCAGGTTTCTGCATGAAAATCTCTTGTTGTAACAGTTCAGCCTTTTTTAAGGAAAGCAGGGGGCAGGCTTTCCCTCCGGGCGCCGTCTCCGGGCAGGAAGCCGTGCCTCATACAAATGGCTGGACTGTTACCTCTTGTTTAATAATATCTCAAGGAGTTGAACCGGATGAAAATTCTGGTCCAGAAGTATGGCGGAACCTCAGTAGCTGACCTGGAATGCATGGCCCGGGTCAGGGATAAAGTGCTGAACAACCTGGACAGAGGATACAAGGTGATTGTGGTTTTGTCGGCCATGTCAGGTGAAACAAACCGTCTTGTGGATCTGGCCAGGAAATGGTCCAAAAGGCCGGATCCTTGCGAAATGGATGTCCTGCTGGCCACGGGCGAGCAGACATCCGTAGCCCTTTTCACCATGCTGCTTAAGGATTGCGGGGTGAAGGCCAGGTCTCTTCTGGGTTTTCAAATACCTATCCAGACGGACAGGGCTTACGGCAAGGCCAGGATTCTTGATATTGATCGCCAGAAAATCGAAGAAATCCTGGAAAAACATGATGTTCTGGTGGTTGCGGGTTTTCAGGGCTGTGACTGTGAACAGAACATCACAACTCTTGGCCGGGGAGGATCAGACACGTCAGCCGTGGCTGTGGCAGCAGCCCTGGATGCCCATGTTTGTGAAATTTATACTGATGTTGACGGGGTGTATACCACTGATCCAAATATCTGTCCCCAGGCCAGAAAAATCAAGAAGATCGCTTATGATGAAATGCTTGAGATGGCCAGCATGGGGGCCAAAGTACTTCAGATCAGAGCTGTGGAATTTGCCCAAAAATATAATGTTCCCATCCATGTCCGTTCCACATTCACCGATGGACCGGGAACCCTGGTTGTTCAGGAGGATAAAAGTATGGAATCCGCAATGGTTTCAGGTGTGGCCTATGACAAGGACCAGGCCCGCGTAACCCTGGTAGGCGTATATGATGAGCCCGGGGTGGCGGCCAAAATTTTTGAGCCCATTTCCGGGGCCAATATAGTGGTGGACATGATTGTACAGAACCCCAGCAGAGAAGGCAAGACAGACATGACCTTTACCGTGCCCAGAGGCAATCTTGAGGAGACTTTGAACATTCTCAAAAAGAAAAATCATGATATCGGGGCTGAGGATATTCTTCATGATTCAGAGGTGGCCAAAGTCTCGGTGATCGGAGTGGGCATGCGCAACCATTCAGGAGTGGCAGCCATTGCCTTTGCAGCTTTGAAAAATGAAAACATCAATATAATGATCATCAGCACTTCGGAAATAAAAATTTCCTGCCTTATTGAGGAGAAGTATACTGAGCTGGCGGTCAGGACCCTGCATGAAGCCTTTGGACTGGACCAGGAGCCGCTCCAGAAGGAATACTGAGGCTCATGCAGCCTTTCAAGGGGACCAGTGTTTTGAGACTGCAAATCTTAGACTGTATTTGGTGCGTTTTTGCAAATTTACCTGTTCAGCTGCAGGCTGGCTTTAAAATTTACGACTCCTGCTCAGGCAGACGGCAGAGCATTAGGCGGTACACATGAAAAAGATAAGTATATATGATACTACCTTAAGGGACGGTTCCCAGGCCGAGGACGTCCATTTTTCCACTGAGGACAAGGTCAGAATTGCCTGCAGGCTTGATGAGCTCGGGGTGGACTATATTGAAGGCGGATGGCCGGGATCCAACCCAACGGATCAGAAATTTTTCCGGGAGATAAAAAATTATGCCCTGAAAAACGCCAGAGTGGTCGCCTTTGGCAGTACACACGCAGCCAAGAAGACCCCTGAGAGCGATGCAAACCTGCAGACCCTGATTAATGCTGAAACAGATGTGGTTACCATTTTCGGCAAGACCTGGGATGTTCATGTCCATGATGCTTTGCGTACCACCCTGGAAAGAAACCTGGAACTGATTTATAATTCCCTGGCTTATGTCAAGCCAAGGGTCAAGGAACTCATTTTTGATGCTGAGCATTTTTTTGATGGTTTCAAGGCCAATAAGCAGTATGCTGTGGCCTGTCTGCAGAAGGCTCTGGAAGCAGGGGCTGAGATGCTGGTGCTTTGCGATACCAACGGCGGGACTACTCCCATGGAAATCCAGGATATTATCAGCCAGCTGAAAAAGGAGCTGCCTGAGATGCCCTTTGGCATGCATGCCCACAATGATTCTGAACTGGCAGTGGCCAATACCCTTCTTGCCGTGGATATGGGGGCAACCCAGGTCCAGGGGACCATCAACGGATACGGGGAGAGATGCGGCAATGCCAATCTATGTTCCATTATTCCGGCTCTGCAGCTGAAAATGGGCTATGCTGGGATTCCTGAGGAAAACCTGAAATTTTTGACCTCCACTGCCCATTATGTGGCTGAGATTGCCAACCTGGGGGCATTTCACAGACAGCCCTATGTGGGCAGATCAGCCTTTGCCCACAAAGGCGGGGTGCATGTCAGTGCAGTACGCCGCAATGCCAGAACCTATGAGCATATTGTTCCGGAGCAGGTGGGCAACAAACAGCGTATTCTTCTGTCTGACCTGGCCGGGCAGAGCAATATTCTGTTCAAAGCCAGAAGATACGGCTTTCACCTGGACAAGGATGATCCTTTTGTCCTGGATCTTTTGTCCAAGCTCAAGCATCTTGAGAGCCAGGGCTATGAATATTCTGCAGCTGAGGCTTCCTTTGAACTGTTGCTCAACAGAACCCTTGGCCGGGCCAGAAAGTATTTTTCCCTGGATTCCTACCGGGTGCTGGAATCCAAGCGGGGCAAGGAGGAAGAGCCTGTTTCCGAAGCCACGGTAATGGTCCGGGTGGGGGGAATGCAGGAGCATACAGCAGCCTCGGGCAAGGGGCCGGTAAATGCCCTGGACAATTCTTTGCGCAAGGCCCTGGAAAAGTTTTATCCCTCTTTATCTGAAATGCACCTGGTGGATTTCAAGGTCCGGGTATTTACCATCAATGACAGCGGTGATTTCTCGGGTACAGCTTCCAGGGTCAAGGTGCTTATTGAGTCTGCGGATCAAGCTTCGCAGTGGGTTACTGTGGGGGTATCCTTTAATATTATAGAAGCCAGTCGCCAGGCCCTTGAAGATTCCCTGAACTACAAACTTTTCAAGGACGACCAGACCAAATTGACCAGAGCCATTAAAGAAGCTGAAAAAGAATAGAGCCGGTAAATTTTGAATAATCCGGCTGGATGGGGTTTGTTTTTTTTTCCAAAATAAACAGCTGTTCCTGAATATTTTGCCGTCCCTGCCCTGAACAGGTTCATAAAATCTGAGCTGGATGCTGCGTATGCAAAGACCCTTGGCTGAAATAATCCGCCCGGATAACCTGGATGATTTTGTGGGACAGGATCACCTTAAATCCAGGATCAGGGCCATGATCCAGGGCAATCGCCTGCAGAGCACCCTGTTTTTCGGTCCGCCTGGCTGCGGCAAGTCCACCCTGGCCATCATAATTGCTCAGGGCCAGAATAAAAAATATGTCCGCTTAAGCGCTCCTGAAGTGGGCCTGGCGGAACTGCGCAAGAAAATCGCTGATACAGAGATACTTATCCTGGATGAACTGCACCGGTTTTCCAAGGCGCAGCAGGATTTTTTCCTCCCTGTCCTGGAGACCGG
>CAZHCY010000117.1:0-7660 GCA_964531185.1 uncultured Desulfovibrionales bacterium
ACGAAACCAAGTTGCTAGCCTGAGCAGCTGTCAATCATTATGTCTAAACTGTTACCCTGTTCCTTGGATCCTACAACTATTTGGAGAAGGCATGATTGCTTATACCGTTTATCTGCCGCAGATTACTGGGCTGGTCCAGAAATGGAGCAGAGATTTCAATGTATATGTGCCGGCAGCAGTGGAGCCCGGTTTTTTTGAGTTTGTTCCCTGGAATCAGCAGGTGGAAATTGCCTGGGATTACGATGTATGTTACTCAAGCCTGAAGAAATTTGTGCTCCCTCCCAAAGAGGACCTGATTGCCTTTGACATGAAGAAATATACTGCTGCTCCGGTGATAGAATCCCCGCCTCAGCTGCTTTTCGGAGTGCATCCCTATGACATCAAGGCCATGAATCAGCTGGACCAGCTCATGGAAACGGACAGCACTGATGTGAACTACAGGGCGAGAAGGGATAATACCATAATTTTCGGCCTGGATCCGGTTCATGTGGCGGAAACAGCGTTCTGGTCAAGCATGGATGCTTCGGCAGTGGATATTGGCTATGATCTTTACTGGACAAGGATCAGCCCTGGAGCGTTTTTTGTTCAGGTGGGATCAGCCAGAGGGGAAGAGATGCTCAAGGCTGACGGTCCTGTCCAAAAGTCAAGTATAGCTGAAAAAGAGGCGGCCAGGAGGGCACACCTCAAGGTCCTGGCTCAGGCAGATAAACAGGCTCTCTTTTTTGAATGGCGGAAAATACCGGAACTTGCAGCAAAATTCTACAACAGGCATGCTTTCTGGCGGGAAAAAGCCAAAACATGCCTCTCCTGCGGTTCCTGCAATCTTGTATGTCCCACCTGCTACTGTTTTGATATTCAGGAAGAGGCGGATGATGTTCTCAAATCCGGCAGGAGGTATCGTCAATGGGACGGCTGCATGCTGACCGGATTTGCCGAGATCGCCGGAGGACACAATTTCCGGAGTTCATCCTGGGAGAGATACAGGCACCGTTATATGCGCAAGGGCAAGTATATCCATGACAAGCTGGGCGAGCTGGGCTGTGTCGGCTGCGGGCGGTGTGTCAAGGCCTGCACTGCAGGCATTGCCAATCCCAAACAGGTATTCAATGAAATCTGGGAGGCTGTGAAGAATGAGATCTGATTTTTCTCCCTATGTGCCGAGGCCTGCCACCCTGGTGGCCAAAAAAGAGCTGAACGAGCTGGTAACCCTGTTTGAGTTTGCCCAGGACAGCGGCAAACCCCTGGCTCATCGTCCGGGTCAGTTTATTCAGGTGTCTGTATACGGGATCGGAGAGGCTCCATTTTCAGTGAGTTCTCCCCCAAGAAGCGATCATCATCATTTTGAACTGGCTGTGAGAAAGACCGGATCTGTAACCAATGCCATGCATAATCTCAAGCCCGGAGATAAAATCGGGGTCAGGGGTCCTTATGGATCTTATTTTCCCATGCAGAAATTCGTCGGCCAGGACTTTCTGTTTGTGGCCGGGGGGCTGGGGTATATTCCGCTGCGCAGCGTACTTCACTATATGCTCAGGCACAGAGATGAGTTCGGCAGTATTTACCTTCTGGTGGGCACCAGAAATCCAGGAGAAAGGATTTTTACTGACCAGCTGGCTGAAATCAGCAAAAGAAATGACGTGGAAGTTTTTGAAACTGTTGACCAGGCGGATGAGAGCTGGAAGGGTCATGTGGGAGTGATTACCACCCTGTTTCCCAAAATCAGCATAAATCCTGATACCACCAGTGTGGCAACCATAGGTCCGCCTGTGATGTACCGCTTTGTTATTCAGGAATGCAGCCGGCTGGGCATCCCCCAGGACAGAATATATGTTTCCCTGGAGCGGAGAATGAAGTGCGGACTGGGCAAATGCGGACACTGCCAGATCAATGGATTGAACTGCTGTATTGACGGACCGGTTTTCTGTTATACAGAGATTGCCGGACTGGGAGAAGCCCTTTGATCAGAATGACCATTTTCCGGCTATGGAATGTATGGAATCCGGGAAAAGGACATCAAACAATATGCAAGGAGGCATGATATGCCTGCAAAACCCAGGGTAGCTTTTTTTGATTTCGCCGGTTGCGAAGGAGACCAGCTTCAGGTGGCCAATCTGGAAGAGAGGCTGCTGGATATAGTTTCTCACCTGGAGGTGGTCAGGTTCAGGGAAATCAAGACCTTGAAACAGGATAATTACGATATTGCTTTTGTGGAAGGATCCATTACCAGGCCTGAGGACGAGGACAGAATCAGGCAGATCAGAGAGCAGGCCAAAATCCTGGTGGCCTTTGGAGCCTGCGCCACTATCGGGGGAATCAACTGCCTCAAGAATTTTATCAGTGAACATGAATATAAAAGCATGGTCTATGGAAAATCAGCCGGATGGTATTCCACTTATGCGGCCAGGCCTTTGTCCGCTGTGGTGCCAGTGGATATGGAGATTCACGGCTGTCCCATTGACAAGAATGAATTTGCCAGAGCGGTTAAAGAGCTTTTGCTGGGTAAAATTTATGAGCCGCCTGAATATCCGGTATGCGTGGAATGCAAAATGGCTGGAAACATTTGCCGTTATGAACAGGGAAGGCTTTGCCTGGGCATCATCACCCGGGCGGGCTGCGGAGCCTGCTGTGTAACCGAAGGCAGTGTCTGCTGGGGCTGCAGGGGCATAGCTCCTAACGCCAATATGGATGCGGCCAGCCAGGTTATGAATGAACACGGGTTTTCATGGCTGCAGGCCCAGGACCATTTGAGGCTGTATCTGGGTTTTAACAATAAAATTTAACAGGTTTGAAAATTGTTAACAGGTAGCAGTTTAACCCTTTGCATGTGACACGGGGACTGGCTCTCCCAGAGCTTGTTTTTCTAAGTCTGTTTTTTACATCAGCCAAAAAACAAGCCCTGGGGTGCCTGTCCCCTGCTTTCCTTAAAAAAGGGCTAAACTGTTGCGAAATAAATTGATACGGGTAAAGACAAATAAATCAGGCGGGAGATATTATGAGCCAGAAAAAAGGCCAAGAGCCCAGTGAGAACAAGAAAAAACAGCCTGTGCCTGATTCACAGGGCAGCGGCCCCAGGAAGCTGGAGGTCCGGCATCTGACCAGGGTTGAAGGACATGGCAATATCGTGGTTCAGTTAGATGAGAATAATCAGGTCCTGGACTGTCAATGGCATGTGGTGGAAGCCCCGAGATTTTTTGAAGCCATGGTTCAGGGCAGGCCTTACACGGATATTCATCATATTGTTTCCAGGATATGCGGGATATGTTCCATAGGACACCAACTCTGTTCCATTCAGGCTACAGAGGATGCTTTCGGGCTGAATGTTTCCACTCAGACCCTCATCCTGAGAAAACTGGCTTTGCACGCGGAAAATCTACAGAGTCACCTTCTGCACATAGGATATCTTGTTCTGCCGGATCTTCTTGGCGTTGATTCAGTACTTCCTCTGGCGGAAACCCATAAGGATGAACTGGTTAATCTGGTGGCCTGCAGAAGGATATCCAATGAATTCAGCAAGGTCATCTGTGGAAGGACCACACACCCCCAGAGGCTTATCCCCGGAGGCATGGAAAGAATCCCTGAGGCTGATGAACTGGTGCAGCTCAGAAGCCAGCTGAAGGAAAGCCTGGAACGCCTGGATAAAGTGGTAACCCTTTTTGCGGCCTTAGGTGACAAGTGGCCGGTTTTTAAACGGCCCACCGAGTATGTGGCTCTGGTTTCCCCGCACGAATACGCACTTTATTCCGGGGAAATAGGCAGTTCCAAGGATATTAACCGGCCGGCCTCCCTGTATGCCCAGGTGACCAATGAATACTGCGTACCTCAGTCAACAGCCAAATGGACCAGAAACACTGAAGAGTCATATCTTGTGGGCGCCCTGGCCAGGTTTAATCTGAATCATGCCATGCTGACCCCGGTGGCGGCCAGGGCGGCCAGAAAGCTGGGCCTCAAAGCGCCGGAGCATAACCCTTACATGAATTCAGTGGCCCAGCTTGTGGAATGTGTTCATTCCACTGAAGACTCCATTCATTTGATTGATGAACTTCTCAGCCGGGGGCTGCAAGATGAAAGTCCTCAAAAGTTCAAGATCAGAGCCGGCAAAGGCACCGGCGCTGTGGAGGTCCCAAGAGGCATACTCATTCATAATTATGAATACAGCGATGAAGGCAGAATTACTGCAGCTGACTGCGTTATTCCCACTAATCAGAACCATGGAAATATCCAGATGGACATGAACGCCATCAAACAGGACCTGTCAGGTCTGGATCCGGAAGCCATTGAACTGAGGCTGAGCATGCTGGTCAGGGGTTATGATCCCTGTATTTCCTGCTCCACTCACCTTATTGATACCCGGCCTTCGGAAAAAGACAGCCTGGTAAAGTTTGTCCGGGTTAAGGCTGATTAAACAGACCGCACCCTGACAGAGGTTGCTGGGGTCTGGTTTTTTCAGGAATGGACGGTCTTAATCTGCTGCTTTTTCTCGGTTTCTGCTATGCTGCGGATTTAATTCTTAAGGATCCCCGATCCTGGCCTCATCCGGTAAGACTCTTGGGCCGGGGGCTGAATATCTGGGAAAAAGCAGCCCGTTCTTCATTCCTTCCTCTGCAGCTTCAGGGTTTTCTGGCCCTGGGATTCTCTACCCTCCTTATCCTCGCTGTTATCAGTCTTTTGCTTGCAATTCCTATATTGGGCACCATTTCTGCCCTTTATCTCGGCTACACTTCACTGGCCCTGGGAGGACTACTGCAGGAGACAGTCCGGGTCAGGCATATGATTGCCAGGGGCAGCATTGATGAGGCCAGGGCGGCCCTGGCCATGCTGGTCAGCCGGGATACGTCGCAACTGGATGAGCAGGGACTTTACCGGACTCTGGCTGAAACTGCAGCGGAAAACTACAATGATGCTTTTTGCGCCCCGTTTTTTTATCTAAGCCTGCTGGGAGTTCCCTGGGTCTGGGTTTACAAACTGGTCAGCACCATGGATTCCATGTGGGGCTATAAAACCGCGGAGTGGAAGGAACTGGGGCAGGCCGGAGCCATGGCGGATGATATTCTGGCCTGGATTCCGGCCAGGACAGGAGCTCTGTCCATGCTGGCCGCGGCCAGGGTGGCGGGTCTCGGGCATAAGATTTCCCTGGCCAGGGTACGTTCCCAGGCCGGAAAAATGGAAAGCCCCAACGCGGGCTGGACCATGTCCGCAGCCGCCCTGATTCTCAATATGCGCCTGGGTGGAAAGGCTGTTTATAAAGGAGTGTTAAAGGACAAGCCAGTGCTTGGTCCTGAAGAGGGAACTGTAAACATGGAAAAAATTGACCGGCTGGTAAGGCTGATCCTGATTTCTTCCTTTGTTTATCTGGCAGTGTTTGCCGCCCTGGGGGCGGTGCTCAGGGTCATTTTGGCCTGAAACCAAAAGGCCCGGGACTCAGGGCACTATCAGTGCCGGTCCCGGGCCTTTGCTGTTTTTTCAGGCTTTAGTCGTCAATATTCTGGAGCCAGTCATCCACCTTGCCGGCATCATGCAGGGTGCCGGACTGGTCAATGTATTTGAGCTCTCCGTGATAAGTCAGGATGTAGAAGCTGGCTTCCGGATAGTATCTGTAGAAATAGTCCTCATGATTTTGAGTTTTCTGAGGACGGGGTTTTAAAGTATCCTCCAGAGCGGATTGCTTTTCCAGCCAGTTGAACAGGGTTTCCGCCTTGGCATAACCCACCCAGTACATAAAGCTTCCGGCATTGTGCGCGGTGCCCTGGGGGTCCACAACATACAGGCTGGTGTCCATGGCTCTCAGGGAATAGCCGGAACCTGGGTACTCTCTGAAGAATATTCCGCCCGCTTCTTTGGTGACCTGGGGCAGAGGATACAGGACTTCAGGATGTTCATTTTCCAGCCAGCTGAACAGAAAGTCAGCCCTTTCCCGGGTTACCGGGCTGCCATGATCTGTATTTCTGACCAGCCAGACTGTTCCCATAACTTCTGAAACAGGCACAGCGCTTTCACCTCTTTCCACGGAAATACTCAGGCTGTGGTCGGTTTCTTCAACCGTGATGGCGAAGGTGATCAGGTAGGCGCTTTCATCATTGTTTATGGTGGTGGAGGTCCAGTATCTGGCTGAGTTTGCAGGGAGATTGTCAAAGGTATGGGCCATGTCCCTGGCCACTGTATCGTCAAAATAGGGCAGAAAGGCACTGATTTCCTGCTTGGTGGGCATACGCCAGTTGGAATACCCGGCCAGACTGGATGACTGGGCCCGGGTGCCGGCTTCCTCCCAGGTCATATCTCCCTGGTCGGCCAGGGGCAGTGCGTTTTTGGACCACATAAGTCCTGTTCTGGTATCAGTAACAGTTCCATCCTGATTGTTCACAAAGGTATCAGCCGAGGCGGTGCCTGCCGCTCCGCTGAGGATCAGGAAAAAGACGCAAAGGGCGATCCAGGCCCTGGGGTGAAATAGAATTCTGGTCACTTGGTATCCTCCTTGGGGTAAAAAAACTGCCGGATCAGGCTGTCTAAAAATCGGTCCTGTTCAGAACATGTTCAGTTTATGTTGCAGCAGGACAAACAAAAAGGGAGCATTACGCGTTTATGACAACTGAAAAAATTGATGTGTTTGTCACAGCCTTTTTGGGGTTAAAAGCGGTTGATCATGGCTCAGCAAGGCGTCTGCCCGGAGGCGGCGCCCGGAGGGGGACTGTCCGGCACCCACTTGAGTGGATATTTCCAGGTATGAGTTGTTACTGACAACTCAAGTGGGTGCCGGACTGTTTCCTGTCTGGTTTTCAGAAACGCGTAATGCTCCCAACAAAAAAATCCTGCACCAGATAAAAGATAAAATCAAGGCATGAAAAAAATCACCGGGCAAAGTGATTTCTTTGACAGGCAGACATTTCAAAGGGGGAGCAATGTCTGTTTGTTAAAATTCTTAATCGCAATCGGAGGGCAGACATCCCGGCACCGTAATCTCCACCGAGGCCCCCTGAATGCTTATCCAGCAGCAATTAATGAAGGTGTGTTCTTGACATGAGCAGTATTTTAGAATATTAGCAACCCAAAAAAGGATAAATCAGAATGATCGACGAAAAAGATGCAGTTATCTTGAATTTGCTCCAGGAGAACTGCAGGATTTCCAATGCGGAGATGGCCCGTCAGATGGGCATGGCTCCCTCAGCTGTTCTGGAGCGGGTCAGGAAGCTGGAAAAAAAAGGGGTTATCACCGGGTACCAGCCTCGCCTGGATCCCAGGGTGCTGGGGCTGTCCCTGACTGTCCTGACCATGGTCAAGACCGAGGAAACCGTCGGATCAACCGGGATTGGTGAAAAGCTGGCCAGAATACCAGCCATTCAGGAGGTTTATTTCACCGCTGGAGAGTACTCATACATGATCAAGGCCAGGGTGGCGGATACCGAGGCCCTGACCAGGCTGCTCACTGAAATGGGGCGGGTGCCGGGCATAAAAGACAGCCGTACCACTTTTGTCCTGGAGACCATCAAGGAAAGTTCAGGCCTGGATCTGTCCTGGATTCTTAAAAGCGATAAATAAAAGCAACCATTCAGGGGGTTGCCCTGCTTGGGGACAGTCCCCGCGATATACACCGCAAAGAAAGCGAAACCAATCGGGGGCATAAAAGCCATACTTATATCAAAATCTTTACCCAGCGAGGGACAGTCCC
>CAZHCY010000118.1:0-7651 GCA_964531185.1 uncultured Desulfovibrionales bacterium
CCTGACCTGAATTTCCTGATTTATCTCGAAATTTACAAACAGGTAATGCTCCCCAGGGCAAGTTTTGGAGAATCCAGACGGGACAGGTGAGTGGGATCTTCCAGGTCGAACCGCGTAACCGGGGAACTCACATAGTTTTCGGCATACATCCCGGCCAGGGTTGTTTTTCCGCACTGACGGGCTCCCAGTACAGCCACAACAGGATAAACTTCAAACTGAAAATGTACCTGCCCCTCCAGATAACCGGGACGGTCAATCATGCTTTCTCCTTGAAAATTCGAATCACAAATTCGACTTTACAATAAACTGCCTTGTTCTTTTCTTTCCGCCAAGTTTTTAACTCCTCTTCTCAATTCATCGTTAGCAGCTAACAAAGAACTAAAGCGGGTTTCACCCGCAACCCATAAAGAAAATGAATTTTTTGACAGGATTTGAGCTGTAACTCACTAAGAACCAACAACCCCCTCCCGCTCATAAACCAGCAAATACGGCCTGTCCTTCATCCTGGGCAGAAAATCCTCAAACTCCTCTCTGGTCAAAACCAGAGGCCTGATTTTTCTTTTGATATACCGTTCAGTTTTCCTGGTCAGATCATTGAAGTCAGAAGTCAGAGGTCAGAAGTCAGAAGTCAGAGGTCAGAAGTCAGAAGTCAGAAGTCAGATTAAAAGAAAGAACAGGCAACAGATGTCAGCAGGTCAAAAAAGACTTAGGGTTGTTGATCATGCTGCCCAACATTCTTCCAATTTCCTTACATGTCGCAGTAAGCTCCGCATGCTGGTCAACACTTATATATCCACAATCTTTTGCAAAATCCAGGGAAGAGTCAGTTTCGCTGTTCTCTCCATCACAGTCTGTCAGCTTGCTGATAAAGTGAGCCTCATATCTACGTTTTGCCCATGCTTCCCGTAAATTAAGACAAACAGACCTGGACGATCTCCGAGTCTGGGTCGTTAGTGCATATCTTTCCTCTGATGGGAATGATGTGCTGATTGTAAAAATACGCATAGCCAACTGGTATGCCTTTTGATATACAATCAAATCTTTTGCAGAACTAATCCTCATCACTCCCCCCCTGGTTTCTTCTACCTGACTTTTGCCCCCTGCCCTCTGATCTCTGCCCTCTGACCTCTGACCCCTGCCCTCTGATCTCTGACCTCTGACCTCTGATCTCTGACCTAAGTACAACCACAAAACCTGTTTAACAACTCCCATTTCGCATTCTATTTCTAAAAATCAGCATATTTGCTGCATAATGGAAATAGATTATGAACTGGATTGAATTCAAAAACAAAATGTTTGACCTTGGCTGTTTCAGTATCCATCAGGTATATGCGTGGAGGCCGGGATTTGACCGCAACAACCTGGTCCGGTGGACAAAAAAGGGCTACCTCGTGCATCTGCGGCGTGGATGGTACGCCTTTCCTGAATACAAGGACAAGCCGGAATTCGCCGAATATATCGCCGGCAGAATCTATAACCCTTCCTACATCAGCCTGCACTCGGCACTCTCATTTTATGGCTTGATTCCCGAATCCGTGGTCCAAATAACCAGCGTCACCTCTTCTTGGGCATCGTTTTGCTATTCATAACCTTGCCGAACTTAAGGCTGCTGTTGAAAAGTCGCTGCAAGCAGTTGATCTGCGCCAAAAACAAAAGGATTTCGAGCACCTTCTGTTTCATCGTGACCATAGCCGGCGCATCCTGCATTTTGCTGAGTTTATACGTTCCCTGTAATCAGGTGCTGACAGCTTTGCTGCGGACAGGTCGTCCACAGAAAGATATCCTGTGTCTGTCTTGTAGTCTGGCTGTAACCATTCAGGGGGGCTCGGTGGAGATTACCGGCACCAGGGCCTGGGGACTGTCCCCGCTGGGTAATAGTTGTGCAGGTTCACAAAAATTGGCCACCGTATTTGTGGTGTTTGTGGCGAAAAAGGGTGTCGCGGGGACTGTCCCCAGGCCGGTTTAGGCATCCCCCTGAATGCTTACGTCTGGCTTATTGTCTGTGGCTGATAATTCTTTACGATGCAGTTTCAGTTGTCAGAAACGCGTAATTATCACCCCTGTTCATCAGGTTTTAATAAAAAGCGCCAGGCCGGCTTTGCTCCGGGTATTGCCTGTTCAATGCCAGGCGCGTACTCATGAAAAAGCAGTGATCCGCAAGCGCCGGGCAGGCGTTCATACCCGAAAGCCATGGACCTGGATTCCCTGTTCCGGGTTTCAGTCTCGGCAAGACTCCAGCAGGTATTAATGAACATGGCTCCCTCACCGTCGCATAGATCAATTTCGCTTCCATTGCTGTAATAATAAAGGTCCCTGCTTGTTCTTCGAACTTCCAGAAAGACCGCGGTTTCTAGCTTATGCCCCACGTCAAGTCTTGGATTTGCCTTGAACGCGGCGACCAGGCCTGGATCAATGACATGCAGCTTTTTGGGATTATGAGCCTGCTTACGAAGTGATTGTTCCCGGCGAGGGAGCAGAAATATCAGAAAAGCGTCTTCCAGGTGTCCCAGGTATTCAAACATGGTGTTTTTGGAAACATTGAATCCAAGGGACTTGAAATCCCGGTGCAGTTTGCTGACATTAAGAAGACCCGCGGTATTCCGAAAGGCATAACGCAAGAGTTCCCGCATCACGTTTTCGTTACGCACGCTGTAGCGCTCCACAATATCACGATAAAACATAAGGGAAGCGTACTCCTCAAGGATCAGGGGGCGAAGAGTTTCATCCGCCAGCACTATCTCAGGGAAACCACCCCAGGAAAGATAGAATTCCAGTTCATTACGGATACGGCTCTCATTGTCAGCGCTATGAGGGATTATTTCAATGCCGCGAAAAGACAATACTTCGCGAAAACTGAGAGGAAAAACTTCCAGGGTGATGCTGCGGCCGCGCAAAGCAGTAGCCAGGTCCTTAGAGAGCAGCCTGGGGGATGATCCTGTGACAAACACTTCTACATCCTCTGTATCAACAACGCGGCGCACCCACCTCTCCCAGCCCGGCACATTCTGCACTTCGTCCAGAAATATGTATACTTTCTCATTGATCAACTCGGGGTAAAGCTCATGCAGGCTTCGCAGCACCAGATCCAGCTCATGGGCATGAACTGGGTAAAGCCGGTCGTCTTCAAAGTTCAGGTATACAATGCATCGACGGTCAACTCCCTGCATTGTGAGTCTTTGGATTGTGTCGAAAAAGAGAAAAGTCTTTCCAGAACGCCTGGCCCCGGTCAATCCTACAACTTTGCCTGTACCCGTGGGCAGAATCATGTCCCTGGGCCGGCAGGCGGGCAGTCTGCGTTCGATAAATTGACGCAGAACATATTTAAGATTGTCACTATCCATAGGTTCAATCTACATAAAGTGATCACTATATGTAAGGACAATTTCATGAAGTGCTATCTCTCTGAGAGGGGAGCAATCCAAGAACTAATTTACCATAATTTTTTTACCACCCGGATTGCCTGGATAAATGGCCGCCAGAATTTTTCAGAGCACTTACTTTTTTTCATAAATTCCTGGTAAAAAGACAACAAACGGCTTTACTTTCCCTGATTTCAGGAGCAGGATAAAATTGTAAAAAAATCATTTATAAAAGGAGGCTGGCCATGAAAGCTCTTTGCTGGAAACATTTTATCCTTTCATTGCTGTTTACCATGCTTTTGTCCGCTCCTGGATCAGTTCTGGCCTATGGCGGCGGAGGCGGAGGTGGCGGCGGCGGAACCGGAGGCGGTGGAGGGGGTGATCTCTCCCTGGATGAATGGGACATTATTTTTATTGACCCTGAGCCAGTGAATGAATTCGGCATAATTGAAGGCACCATTGACCTGAACAACCTTCCAGAACCCAAACAGCTCACACCCCAGGAAAAAAGAGAACTTGGAAGCGCCATTGCCAACAGAAACGCTGAATTCTGGAATAACTTTGCTCCTCCAGCGATCTGGACTGCTGACAAGCTGGCCTGGGCAGGCAAATTTGCCGGATGGTACATTGCTTTCACCCCAGTGGGCATAGGGATGAAAGTAGCCCTTTCCGGAACCCGAGGCGCGGCTGACGGCTATGCAGCAGCAGCGGAAAGAGGCGACGGCACAGAGGCCTCACAAACAGCCTTTTCCGGGATAATGGCCATAGGTGTGGAAAGTATAGGCCTGAGCCCTGTTAAAGGGATCATAGTGGCTGAGATCACCAGTCAGGCAGCCAACAACAGCATGGCCAACAAAGCGCCCAACCCGAATATCGGTCAAAGTATCATGGACCAGTCCAAAGTAACTCACACCCCTTTTGGAACACCTATGCTTAACCCTGTTTACAAATAATCTGCCGGCTGATTAAAACAGTCACCCGTGAAATACTCTGACAGACCAGCCACCCTCAACCCTTTCCGGAGGAATGATATGTCCAGAAAATACATCCATATGGTATTGATTGTCATCTGCTGCTGGACAGTAACAGGCTGCAAGGCTCAGCAGCACCTGCAGAAGACCAGAGCCGCCTATGAAGAGGCCCCTTTTACTGTCAATGCCCCGGAAATCCAGCATTTGCAGAACAGTGAAGTGCCGGCGGACATCAGAATGGTCACCGCAGCCCTGGTCCAGAAGCTTCGGCAGGCCCCGGAAGACATCCCCAGGGTGGAATTCAATCCATCCGGATATCATTATTCACCTGAATCAAGCTTCAAATACCAGGGATTTGCCGTAACCGATATCAGGCTCATTGATCAATGGGCCAGATCCACAGGGGCTGACAGCTTTTCCTGCCGGGTACAGGGGGTGTTGAGCTTTGCAGACCAACTGGGCCGCAGGACCCTTCTGGAGTACACAGCTGACTATGAACTGTTCAAAGGCAGGATCGTTATCCAGCGCTCAGAAATCATCCCCCTGCCTCCAATTTTCCCCAGGACCGCAGCCTTTATCCTGGAAGGCCGCAAACTGAAGCACATTGTTGATCAAAAGCCTGACTTCACCGCTTTTTATGCCGGGGTGGTCCAGGAATCCATCCCCATGACCCCCACAGCCCGGGAAAAGGCCCAATACGAAGCCTATCAGGAGATGAGCTTTTTTGAAAGATTAAGAAACGCTCCCAACACAAAAAAAGACGAATATTTCATGGTTATCTTTGTCATGGACCGGTTGACTCCGGATGCAGATCTTGAAGTCCTGGTCACTGAAAGCTTGTATGGCAAAAAATCTCTGGCCAATGTGGTATACAGGGATTTCCACGGCTGGAGAGTGGCTGTGTTCGGGGGTGAGTTCGCCATTGGCAGCGATCTTTTTCATGCCAAGGTCTATTACCACCCTGCCCCCGGGGTTCTTCCGGAGGGCAGGGAAGAAGTCCTGGTGGGTCTTTTTACTTCAGAAAAGAATTATAATGTCCAACCAGCTGACCAGGCATCTCAAGCTTTGACCCCCGGCAAAGCTTCCCATTCAGCGCCTTCTGAAGGGCCCCTGGCTTCCGGAGCCATGCTCCTGGTCATTACAGACAACCAGGATGCCTCCAGGATCCAGGCCCGGCTCAAGGATCTGGGCTTCTACACCATGAAGGTGGACGGCATATGGGGCCCCGGTTCAAAAGGAGCCCTGGAAAAATTTCAAATGTCCAGCGGACTGCAGCCAAGTGGAAAATGGGACATGGGCACCCAGATGAAGCTTTTTGCCGGAACTGGGCAGTAGCAGAAGGCAGAAAACAGAGAAATGCTGAAATACTGGTATGGGGAGTAAGTGCCCGCGGAATACACGGAAATGAGCCGGAAGGAAGATAGAAGAGGCAGGAGAAAGAAGATTTATCCACGAATCTGCACGAATTTTTACTAAATAAGAATGAAGACGAGGATTTTACCTGCTGCTTATGGCAGCCGGAAAAAGGTTCATCCGCTGACGCGGAAGGCTTGGCTGCATCATTAAGAATAAAGAACGTTTTCTGAATAACCGGCATATCAACCCTGAACGGAGAACGGGGAACGGGGAACGGACAAGAAATGATTGCAGGGTAACCTGATGCTCTTCTTACCTGCCGTCCACGGCCATACTTTCCCCCACTGCTCCCGGGCCAAAGGATATCTGTTCCGAAATCAGGGCCCCGGCCGGCACAAACTCAGGCACCATGGCCGCCATATCATTGCTGCTCAGCCGAAACAGGCGGATGGCCGGGCTGGATTTGCCCTGCTCATCAATATGGGTCAGATAAAGTTCAGTAAAGGCGGACCGAGCCTTGCTGGTGAACACCAGCCACCTGGAATCAGGTGACCAGGAATGCCAGGAATTCATAACCGGCTGGTTTGCAGCCAGCTCCCTGGCCCGGCCTCCCCGGGCCGGAACAATAAAAAGGCGGCTGTCCGGCTGAAGCACCAGCCCTGTGGGACTGCGAGTAAAAACTATCCATTTCCCGTCTGGAGAATACCTGGGAAAATAATTGCTGCTTCCATTGTTTGAAGCCCCTTTAAGGGGAACAGCTTCTAAGTTCTGCTCTTCAAGTTCCAGGGTATAAATGTCAAACTGAACAGGATACTTCTTGTTCAACTCATAAATTTTCTGGGTGGCGGGTTCGTTAACTACCCTCCTGTCCACAACCTTCTGTACCAGTTCAGGATTCACCTGCGCCCTGCTGAAAGCCAGGGTTTTCCCGTCCTGACTCCAGGCCGGAGCAGTTTGAATCATGTCTTTCCTGGATGCACCATCCAGGCGGGCCATAGTGCCCGTATCTGCGTCAAACAGGGCAATCTCGCCTGTGGCCGGGAAAAACAACTGGGAAAAATAAATGTCATTCATCATTACAAAAACAGAAGTCTCGCTGATGGTGGCGGCAACCTGATCACCCTGGGGGGAAACAGCGGCAAAAAGCCCCATGCTGTAACGGGCCGGCCTGGAAGCCTCAAGACTGTTCCAGGAGTATATGTTGTTCTGATCAATAAGGAGCTCTTTGGAATGCTGGGCCAGCAGAAAACCGCCCTTGTCCCCGCCAAAATCAGTATCCAGAGTCAAAACACTCCCGTCTCTGGAGTAAGAATGACAGTTGGCGCAGACCGGAGGATTGTTCAAAATATTTTCAGGAGCTGTGTAAGCTCCTGGATCAGCAGCCAGAAGCTGGGTCTGCTCCGGGTTGTCCATGGCCAGGGAAAAAGGCAGAGGCTTGCGCATGAACATGATCCAGGCTTCCAGAGGGTCCGGGGAAAAAGCAAAATACGAGCTGCCTGTAGACTGAACCAGCTCTTTGCCCCTGGCCTCTAAGCCGGATAAAAAGATTTCCACCTGATCCAGACCGGCCCTGTCCCTTATGGCCTCCCATTCTCGAGGCTCAGGAACCCACCATGGCCTGGCCAGGCGTTTACTGAAAATCTTCTTGTTGTTCACCCGGGCCGTGATAATCCATTCCCGGCTTTTCAGGGGGTCATCCCAGCGAAACAGAGGCGAGGCCAGATCCGGGGGAAATAAAGAACCTGCCAGGGGCTCGCTGATGCTGATTTGAGCAGGTTCCGGGTTCTTTTCCAGCCCGTATTCCCTTGCCTGGCCAGGCAAGGACAAAAGCATGACCAGACTCCTTCTGGCTGCCTGGTATAACAGGTCTTTTTTCATGGCTTTCCTATGGGGGCTAACTGTGGATCCCCAGGTATTCCGGGCCCGGATCTACACCCCGCAACCATGCCAGACCCCCACCGCACG
>CAZHCY010000119.1:0-7618 GCA_964531185.1 uncultured Desulfovibrionales bacterium
AAAGCAGGAAGGCAAGTCTGTTATCTTTGGGGACAGGGTCAGTGATCCCAGGGGCTACGGGGTGGTGGAATTTGGTGAGCAGATGAATGCTTTGTCCATTGAGGAAAAGCCTGAACACCCCAAGTCCGACTATGCAGTGGTGGGCCTATATTTCTACACCAATGACGTGGTGGACATTGCCGGGTCTGTAGAGCCCTCGGACCGCGGGGAACTGGAGATTACCTCTGTCAACCAGGCCTATCTTGACCAGGGCCGGCTCAAGGTGGTGCTTATGGGGCGCGGCTATGCCTGGCTGGATACCGGAACCCATGAGAGCCTTCTGGAGGCTGGAAATTTTATTGAAGTCATAGAAAAGCGCCAGGGCCTCAAAGTGGCCTGCATTGAAGAAATAGCCTATGAAATGGGATATATTTCCAGAAAGCAGCTGGCTCAGCTGGCAGCGCCCCTGGCCAAGAATCAATATGGGCAATATTTGCTCAGACGGGCCGGAACAGACTGAAAAGTCATGCCTTACTGAGTTTTTTTAACCAGCTGACCAAAAGCATGGCCTGGACTTGACCGCCCTGAAGAAGGCATTGCCATTAATGAGATATTCGGCGGTTTTCAGCCCTTGAACAGCTAAATCCAGATGCAATCCTGCTTCGGCTGCCAAAACGCACAACCCCTGCCTCTGGCCCGGGCAGGCCGGGATCAGAAATGCAGGCGATTTTGCTGTGGTGCAACAATGAGGTCCAGCCTGCAGGAGGACAACGGTTGCTCCAGGACAGCCAAAAAACTCAATACTGGTAAGAAACAAGCCCTGGGTGCCTGTTCCCTGCTTTCCCTGAAAAAGGGCTAACCTGTTACAATTTTTTTACAAATCCGGGGATATCCCATGTCCATGAAAATAGCAGTGCTCATATCCGGCAGTGGTTCCAACCTTCAATCCATCATAGACAGCATTGCCCGCCAGGTGCTTGATGCCCGGATAACCCTGGTTTTAAGCAATAAAAAGCAGGCCTTTGGACTGGAAAGGGCAGCCCGGAGCAATATCGAGACCAGGGTTGTGGAACATACCCGGTTCGGTTCCAGGGAAGACTTTGACAGACAGGTTGTAAAGGATATCAGGGATTCCGGGGCTGAAGCGGTGATTCTGGCCGGCTTCATGCGTATTCTCAGTCCTTATTTTATCAATGCCTTTCCTGAGAGGATCCTTAATATTCATCCGGCTCTACTGCCTTCATTCCCGGGAGTTGACGGCCAGAGGCAGGCTGCTGAGTATGGAGTAAAGCTTTCCGGGTGCAGCGTGCATTTTGTGGATGAAAAAATGGATCATGGCCCTTTGGTTATTCAGGCGGCTGTTCCGGCTTTTGCGGATGATGACGGCAAGAGCCTGGGATCAAGGATTCTTGCCCTGGAACACTGCATTTTTCCCCAGGCCATTCAGTGGCTGGCCCAGGGCAGACTGGAAATTAACGGCAGAAAGGTGCAGGTTAAAGATCAGCCCGAGCCGGTGGTGCTGGGCAGCAGAAACTTATCAGCCCTGGTCAGTCCTGGTCTGGAAAAGGGTTTTTATCCTGCTGAGATGTGAACTCATGGGGCGATGGGCAGAGGACAGAGAAATGCTAAAATGCCGGGATTGGGAAGAAGAGGGCAGAAAAAAGCCCTGGGCGCATAAAAAGTGTCCAGGGCTTTTTTATTTTTATCAGTTTCCAGATCAGGATTTTTGGTGCAGGACAGGGTTTACTGGGCCTGCTGGTCTTCTGTTTCCTGAGGGGTTTCTGCTGTGTCCTCATCAGACTGCTGGGGTTTCATGGTTTCCAGCAGTTCAATCTCAAAGATCAGGGTGGAACCTGGGCCGATATCCGGTCCTGCCTGCTGCTCGCCGTAAGCCATCTCAGGGGGTATGACCACCTCCCATTTTGATCCCACAGGCATGAGCTGACGGATTTCAGTCCAGCCGGGAATGACCTGGTTCAGAGGACAAGTGGCTGGTTCGCCTCTTTCCACGGAGCTGTCAAAAACAGTTCCCCCCACTGTTTTGCCTGTGTAATGAACAGTCACTCTATCTTCAGACCCAGGCTTTTCTCCGTCGCCTTCTTCAATGACTTTGTATAAAATGCCGCTGTCGGTTTCCTGAACATCCTCATCCTGGCTGTATTCCTCCATAAAAGAAGTTCCGGCTTCCAGATTGGCCTCGGCCTGTTCCTGGGTCTTCTCCTGCTGGGCCTCCATAAATCTCTGCTGCAGGGCCATTAGAGCTTCGGTCTGCTCTTCCTGGGTCAGGGCAGGTTCACTGCCGGTCAGGGAATCTTTCAGTCCTCTCATGAGGATGTCATTGTCAATTTCCATTTCACCTTTGGTGATGTTTTTGCCAATGTCCATGCCCAGGGCATAGCTGCCCTTCTCAATGTCGGTTTCCAGGGTAAGGGGCTGTTCGGCCTCCTGCTGGCTGGAAGAGTCCTGGTCTGACTGGGCGCAGGCTGCAAGCAGCAGGCAAAGGCAGGAAAAAAAGATTACTCTGAACTGATGCATAAACAAAATCTCCTTTTTGATTTGACTGTTGAAAATCTGTAATATAACTTAGCTATTATTGATTGTCCAGTTATGATCAAGGCCGGATAAGCGGACAAGACAGCGGGTAAATGCTTTCCTTGACATGCAGAGAGGAAAACTGTTTACTTGAATTTGTCAATGGATCTGAAACAATTCACAGCCATAAGCCAGGAAACCTGCCCAGGATCAGTCAAGCCATGAATGCCAGCCTTCTTCCACAATACTCCAGAAATGAGGAAATTGCCAACAGCATTACCCACGGCATAGGTGCGCTGTTTTCATTGGCCGGACTTGCCGTGCTGGCTGTTTTTTCGGGCATGCTGGGCACTGTCTGGCATATAGTCAGCTGTACTGTTTTTGGTTCAGCTCTGACGCTGATGTACACAGTATCCACCATCTATCACAGCGTCAGGTCTCCCAGGAAAAAAGAGATATGCCGGATACTGGATCACGCAGCCATTTTTGTGCTCATCGCCGGCACCTACACTCCTTTTACTCTGGTTAATCTCCGGGGGGGATGGGGGTGGACCATTTTTGGTCTGGTCTGGGGACTGGCCGTTCTCGGGATAGTCATCAGCGCAGTTTCCAGGTGCAGATGCACAACCCTGTCTCTTATCCTTTACGTGGGCATGGGCTGGGTGATTGTGGCGGCCATAAGGCCGCTGATGCATGTCCTGCACAGGCATGGGCTGCTGCTTCTGCTGGCCGGTGGGCTCTGTTATACTGGAGGATTGGCTCTTTACCGATGGAAAAGCCTGAAATATCATCATGCCTTATGGCATGTAACTGTGCTGGCTGGAAGCGGATTCCATTTTTTTGCGGTCCTGTTCTACGTTATCCCCCTGGCTGATTGATATTTCCCATTAGCAAGGTTTTCCTGCGACAATTTTTTGCAGGCAAATCTTATAATGCTGCCTCCTCAAGTCAGCATACTGGCTGCGGTACAGTCATCCTTAACTGCTTACAATTCACAAAGGAGCATATTATGAGTAAAACCAGCAACAACCTGCAGGAAGCATTTGCCGGGGAGTCCCAGGCCAACCGCAGATATCTGGCCTTTGCCCGTCAGGCTGAAAAAGAGGGCTACCCACAGATTGCCAGGCTGTTCAGGGCCGTGGCTGAGGCTGAAACAGTCCATGCCCTATCCCATCTCAAACATATGGATGGCATAAGGTCCACCAGGGAGAATCTTGAAGAAGCCATTGCCGGGGAAACCCATGAATTCAAGAAAATGTATCCGCAGATGATTGAAGAGGCAGACCAGGAAGGCAAAAAAGCCGTGAAGAGGACCTTTGAGTTTGCCAATGCTGTGGAAGAAATTCATGCCGGGCTTTATAAAGATGCCCTGGATAAGATGGGTGATTTGCCTGAAAGCGATTTTCATGTCTGTTCAGTGTGCGGATATACTGTGGCCGGAGATGCCCCTGACAAGTGCCCGGTCTGCAATGCCGCTGCCAGGGCATTTTTCAGAGTTGATTAAGTTTTTGTTGATTACTTTTCCAGAAAAGAATATATCTGGCAACAGTTCAGCCATTTGCATGAGACACGGGGACTGGCTCTGCCGGCGCTGATTTTTCCTGAGTTTGTTTTTTTGCATTAAACAAAAAACAGGCGCTGAGGTGCCCTGCTTTCCTTAAAAAAGGCTGAACTGTTACTGTTTCTGAATTGTTCTGTTTTTGAACTCTTTGTCTTTGCTCAGGGTGGCCCATTGGGCCGTAAGAGGGAACTCCGGTGCGAAACCGGGGCGGTCCCGCCGCTGTAATTCCGAAAAGAATCTTTTCCGCCAGCGGCCACTGTGCAGTATTCACCAAAGGCTTGACCGACTGAGTCTGGATATTTGCTTTGCTCAAGCGCTGAAGCATTTTGTTCATGACTGAAAAGGCCTGCCCCAAGTGAATAATCTCATGGGAAGGCCGGAAAAGATGTGGATTAGCCAGAAGACCTGCCCTGAGTCTTATCCATGAACCTGTTTCCGGTGCGAGGACATCCGGAAAGAGACCCTGGACCCCGGTTTATTCAACCAGGGGGCTGTGCTTATGTCATTACATGATTTGTCTGCCAGGGCCTGGCAGATGCTTCGGGGATTTGAACCTGCAAGCCTTTGCGACTGGCCGGGAAAAGTCAGCGCTGTACTTTTTTTCAGCGGATGCAATCTGCGCTGTCCCACCTGTCATAATGCAGCCATAGCCTGGGAGAAGACTCCTTCAGGCCATGAGCTGGAAGTGGCGCCTGTTCTTCTGGCCATCAGGCAGAGAAAAGCCTGGCTGGATGGAATAGTGCTTACCGGCGGAGAAGTCACATTTTTGCCTGATCCTGAAAATCTGGTCCAGGATCTTTTGCCTCTGGGGCTGGATTTGAAAATAGACACCAACGGCCAGAAGCCTGAACTGGTTAAGCGGCTTGCAGAACATGATGCAGTCAGAAGCATTGCAGTGGATATTAAAGGGCCTTTTGAAAAATATCCTGCTCTTTGTGGAGGCCGGGTCAGTCAGGATGAGGCCAGGGACAGAATGCTGAGCATATTTAAAACCGCTGTGAGGCATCCGGAAAAATTCATGTTCAGATGCACCAGGGTACCCGGGATCACGGAAAAGGACCTGGACATTGTCCGCGGATACCTGCCTGAGGGGTTTGAGCTGAAGGTCCAGAAATATATTTCTTCTGCAGGGCCAAAGCAGGACTTCGGCTTTGCAGCTTCAGCCTGACAAAGGCCTTTTTGACCGGGTAGTGTTTTTACTGTCATATTTTGATTAGGTTCTCTGCCTTTAAGAATCCATCAGCCAACCCGGGGCCTGGCCGGGATAATAAGTAAGACCAAATCCAAGGGAGGAGCAAATGCCTGTACAGATAAAAAAACGGGACGGAAGGCTGGAATCCTGGTCCACAGACCGCATTGGTCAGGCCATTTTCAAGGCCCTAAAAGCCAGCGGCATCAAGGACCCTCTGCTGGCAGCCCGGCTGGCCAGAAGAGTGGAAAGCAAGCTTGAAAACATTCAGGTGCCGGAACAGGAAACGGTCCAGGACATGGTGGAAATGGTCCTTATGGAGTCCAGGCTGTTTGACGTGGCCAAAAAATACATCATTTACCGGGAAAAGAGGCGTGAACTCAGATCCCAGCACGAGGCCTTTTTAAACATCCGGGAAACCATAGACAGCTATGTGAACAAGTCTGACTGGCGGGTCAATGAAAACGCTAATATGGGGCATTCTTTCCAGGGGCTGATGCTTCACCTTTCCGGATCTGTCCAGGCCAGGTATTCTCTGGAAAAGTATCCAGAGGAGATCAGACTGGCCCATGAACACGGCTACATGCATATCCATGATCTGTCTTTTGGTCTGGCCGGTTACTGCGCTGGATGGAGCCTGCGCGACCTTCTGCTGGAAGGCTTCAACCTGGAAGGAAAATGCTCATCAGGTCCGGCCAGGCATTTTGATTCAGCCCTGGGGCAGATGGTCAACTTTCTTGGTACTTTGCAGAACGAATGGGCTGGAGCCCAGGCTTTCAACAATGTGGACACTTATCTGGCCCCCTTTGTCCGGCATGACGGCCTGGACTATCATCAGGTTAAACAGGCCATGCAGAAGTTTGTGTTCAACCTGAACACCACCTCCAGATGGGGAGGGCAGAGCCCGTTTACCAATCTGACCTTTGATCTGGTCCCACCGGGGCATATGGCCGCAGAAGGGGCAATTATAGGTGGCAGACTCCAGGATGAGTCCTACGGCGATTTCAGGCCGGAAATGGAGATGATCAACAAGGCCTTTCTGGAAGTCATGCTGGAAGGCGACTATCACTGCAGGATTTTTTCCTTCCCCATCCCCACCTATAATATCACCCCTGATTTTCCCTGGGACAGCGAAGTGGGAGGGCTTTTGCTGCAGCTGACCGCCAAATACGGAGTTCCTTATTTTCAGAATTTTATCAATTCCGATCTAAGTCCGGAAGATGTCCGGTCCATGTGCTGCCGTCTGCAGATGGATCTTCGGGAACTCAGGAAAAGGACAGGAGGGCTGTTTGGAGCAGGAGACCTGACCGGTTCCATCGGGGTTGTGACCCTGAATCTGCCCAAGCTGGCTTTTCTGGCCCAGGGGGAGCAGGATTTTCTGGACATGATCGCTGAATATGCCGGTCTGGCCCGGGATTCCCTGGAATTTAAGAGAAAATTCATCACTGACAATATGGAGCGCGGCCTGTTTCCATTTTCCAGGCGTTATCTCAAGAACGGCCTGAAAAATCATTTCAGCACCATAGGCCTGATCGGAGGGCATGAGGCCTGTGTGAACCTTCTGGGTAAAGGCATTGAAACAGAAGCCGGCACCAGGCTGATGCAAAGAGTGCTCAACCACTTGCGGGAATTGACCATTGGCTATCAGGAAAGTACAGGCAACCTGTACAATCTGGAAGCCACTCCTGCGGAAGGAACCAGCTACAGGCTGGCCAAGATTGATAAGTCCCTTTACGACAACATCCATGCTTCAGGCAATGGAGTGCCCTATTATACCAATTCCACGGCCATGCCGGTGGGGGCCACCACGGACGTATTTCAGGCCCTGGAACACCAGGACAGGCTCCAGCCCCTGTACACCGGAGGCACGGTTTTTCACACCTTCCTGGGGGAATCAGTGGCTGACTGCGATTCGCTGCGCAACTTCATAGTCAAGGCCATGTCCAGGACCAAACTGCCATATATTTCCATCACCCCGACCTTTTCCGTCTGCCGGGATCACGGATATATCGCTGGTGAACACGCCCAGTGCCCATCCTGCGGTGCAGATGCTGAAGTTTATACCAGAGTGGTGGGGTATTATCGACCGGTAAGTCTCTGGAACAAAGGCAAGCAGGCTGAATACCAGGACAGGGCCATGTTTGGGCTGCAGCCGCAGACCTGAGTACAGATTTTTTCAGAAACCGTCAGAAAAAAAGACCTGAATTGATTAAGGGATCTGGCCCGGGAGCATTGCCAGCCGGCAAATCAAACAACCAGATCCCAGTCGCAGAAATTGTAACAGTTCAGCCCTTTTTAAGGAAAGCAGGGCACCCCAGCGCCTGGTTTTTTATTTATGTAAGAAACAGACTTGGAAA
>CAZHCY010000120.1:0-7612 GCA_964531185.1 uncultured Desulfovibrionales bacterium
GGTCAGGATTATTTTCGGTTTGTGACCAGAAACGGAATTGTCAAAAGAACTGAAATCCAGAATTATAAGAATTTGCGGGCACCAGGTCTTATTGCCCTGAATCTGAGAGAAGGGGATGAATTGATCGGGGTCCGGGTGGTCAGGGATGATTCCAGGATAGTTCTGTCCACCAGCCAGGGTCTTGCCATTCATTTCAAGGCCGGAGAAATCAGGCCCTGCGGCAGGCAGGCCACAGGAGTCAAGGGAATTAACCTGAGAAATAAGGATAAAGTAGTGTCTCTGGTCATTGCAGACGGGGATCAGAGAAACAGTCTGTTTACCATTTCCGAAAATGGTTTCGGAAAAAAGACCAGTCTGGATATGTACAAGATTCAGGCCAGAGGCGGCAAAGGACTCATAAACATGCGGGTTACTCCCAAAACCGGAGAAGTCTTGGGATCCATGCTTGTTTCGGATGAAGATGAACTGATCCTTTTTACCTCAGCCAACAAGATAATCAGGGTCAGTGTGAAAGATATCCGGCTGGTGGGCAGATCAACCCAGGGAGTAAAGATGATTAATCTGGAAAATGACCAGAAAGTCATCTGCTTTGATCAGATAATTCAGGAAAACCAGATATAGCCCAGGCGTACCCCCTCAGGGGGGTGCGGGAACCGGCATGGGGACAGGCACCCCAGCGCTTGTTTTTCGTTTGATGTAAACACAGATTTAGAAAATCAAGCGCTGGGAGAGCCAGTCCCCGTGCCTCATGCAAAGGGCTAAACCTTTACAAAAGACCTGGAAAAACAAGCTCCGGCAGATGACAGTCCCCTCCGGGCGCCGCCTCAGGGCAGGAAGCAGTGCCTTATGCAAATGGCTGAACTGTTACATCTGGTTTTGCCAAAAACCGGAATTTGACGGTAAACTGAACTGCAGTGGCTGAACTGATGTGAAAATCCTGACATGAAAATCAATTTTTTCAGATTTCTGCTTCTGATATGCATGGCTTTTGTTTTTTCCTGCGGCCCAGGTGACAGCAGGACTGAGTATTTTGACTTGGCCGAGGAATGTCTGATTTCCGGAAAAATTGCTGAAGCCTCCCATTATTACGAACTTTTCCTGGAGGATGAGAATGATCCTGAACAAAGATACACTGCCTGGGAGAGGTTGCTTTTTATTCATCTGGACCTGGCCTCAGATGTTGACAGGGGGCTGAATATCCTGAGAAGCATGAGCATGGAATTTGACCAGGATCCAGAAAGGATGTGGAGTATTTATTCCCGAATCAGTGATTTATATCTTTTAAAGAACAATCACCAAAACAGCCTGGAAACCATTAGAAAGGCCATGAAGATCACCCGGGATCCTGAAACAGTTTTCAGGGCCCGCCTGAAAATAGCTGAAATACATTATTTAAATACCGATTATCATGCCAGTGCCCAGACCCTTGTCAAGGCCCTGGATATGGAAAATATTCCTCAGGATTCCGGCCGGGCTGAAGCCTCATTGATGCTTGGCCGGGTATATCTGCAGCAGGAAAACTTTTCACAGGCTGCCCATTATCTAAAAAAGGCCTATGATTCAGAAATAGCATCCCCCAGCCTGCGCTCCAGAGCCGGACTGCTTCTTTATGAAGCCTATACTGCGGGTGATGAACCGGATAAAGCAGAACAGCTTATTCATCAGCTCAAGGATATTCATCCCAATCCCAGAGTCATGGATGTGATGATGAGGGAAATGGACCAGCAGTCACCAGAAGGGTGAAATAAGTTCAGGCCGGTCAGCCGGAAAATTGCGGCTGACCGGCCTGATGGTGTACAGGGTTCAAAAAGGGCATTTGTTTACCAGTTCAGGGAAAAATTGCCCTTTTGTCCGGGATTGGCTGGTGTGTGAAAAAGGTTGAACAGCTCTTTACTGCTGGTCATCAAGCCTGTTTTCATAGCTTTTAAGCAGTTTTTCCAGCGGTTTTCTGGCATCCATGAGCATCTTCCGGTCCTGATCTGAAACAGATGATTCCAGGAGCTGATCTATTTTGGCGGCGTATTCCTTGATAACCATCATATTCATGTAATCCACGGTCTTCTGGGGAAGGTCTTCCAGTTCTTTGATTTTGCCGGAATGTTCCTTAAGGACTGCAGTCTGTTTGCTATCCTGGGTTTTCAGCTCATTCATTTCATCTCTTAGAGCCTTGCCTGCTTTTTCCACTTCACTGGCCTTTTCAGCTGCCTGTTTGCTCTGCTTGACGCTTGACTGAAGCTGATCCTGATATTTGCTGAACTGCTGGTCAGTATAGTAGTAAAAAACAACAAGGACCACAAAAACCGCAAAAACGCTGATAAGAGCCATTACTCCTGCGGATGATCCGGATGATTTCACCATGTCCTCCTGTTCGTGCAGAGGGTGTTCCCTTTCATTTGGTACTTCCTTAGTCATTGATTCCTCCCTGATTTTTTCCATTATTGTTATCTCTTTGGACAGATTCTTAATTTTTTGTTTATCCTGCCTGTTTTTTTCCTGCAGATATCTGTTGCCCGGCAGATAGGTCAGGGATCCGAAAATGATTCCAGCCAGCAGGCTGATTATTACCAGTACATACAGAGCCAGAGCCGGAGAAGAGAGTTTAACCCACCACAGATCAAGGGTCAAAGATGAAGTGGTATGCATATTGGCGCTGTTCTGGGCAAAAAAAAGCATGGTCAGAGCAAAGAACAGGGTCAATAAAATGACTCTGAAAATATTCAATTTGTTTCTCCTTGCTGGTGATTGTCCCGTCCGTAGATGCCGGTAAAACGGCGCAGAAAATTTTCAATATCCTGATTCAAGGCATCAGGCAACATCCTCCATTCCCAGTTTCCCAAAGAAGTGGCTGGAGTATTCATGCGCGATTTCCGGTCCAGACCAAGGATATCCTGCATGGGGATTACGCAGTATCTGGCCGGAGAGGCCATGGCTGTTCTAATAAGTTCCCGGCAGATATTGTCCTGGTTCAAAGACCTGCCCATATACTCGGCCATCCTGGATATGGTTTCTTGGTCAATCTCCTGGGAGAACCAGCCTTTGATGGTGTTGTTGTCGTGGGTTCCGGTATATACCACGCAGTTATAAGTATGGTTATGGGGTATATAGGGATTGGAGGGCATGTCATGACCAAAAGCAAACTGCAGAATCTTCATGCCCGGAAGGTTGTATCTGTCTCTTAACCGGTGAACATCTCCAGTAATGTATCCCAGATCTTCGGCCACAAACTGGGCCGGAGAAAAATCCTTTGTTATTCTGGCAAAAAAAACATCTCCAGGACCCTGGACCCACTCTCCGCGGGCAGCAATCTGTTCATCGGCCCTGATTTTCCAGTAAGCGCAAAAACCCCGGAAATGATCAAACCGGAGCAGATCGAATAACATGAGGTTCTGGCTGATGCGTTTTCTCCACCACCCATAATCCTGCTCTGCACAGGCCTGCCAGTCATACAGAGGATTGCCCCAGAGCTGTCCGGTTTCGCTGAAATAGTCAGGCGGTGCTCCAGCTACATGAGTGGGCATGTGGTTGTGATCCAGCAGAAAAATTTCCGGATGGGACCAGATGTCGCAGCTGTCCAGGCTGACGTATATGGGCAGATCTCCAAAAATAATGATGTTTTTGTTGTTGGCATATGTTTTCAGGGCATGCCACTGGTTAAAGAAAAGGTATTGCCAGTATTTTTTCTTGACAATCATTTTCTGCAGGCTTTCATCAGGATTTTCAGGAAGTTTGCTGGTCCTGTATCTGGCCTGGCTGGGCCATTTGTACCAGGGAGCTCCGTTATATCTTGTCTTTAAAGCGCTGAACAGGGCAAAATCATCAAGCCAGAAGCTGTTTTCCCGGCAGAAAAGCTGGTAACCGGGATGGTTGTCAAGATCACTGTTTACTTTCTCAAAAGCCTTGTCCAGCAATACTTTCTTGAACTGCCATACCTGGTGATAATCTGCCCTGGAGGCTGAAAAATCAGGACAGCAGTCTATTTCTGATCTGTCCACCAGACCGGATTCAGCCAGAGCCAGTATGTCAATAAACAGGGGATTGCCGGCAAAGGCGCTGTAACTGGAATAGGGAGAATTGCCCGTGCCAGGGGTGGTGGGATTCAGGGGCAGTATCTGCCAGATCTTCTGACCGGTTCGATCCAGAAAATCCACAAAAGCGTAAGCCCCGGGCCCGAGATCGCCGATTCCGAACGCAGAAGGCAGGGAGGATACATGAAGCAGTATTCCTGAACCCCTGATCATGCACTCTGCTCCATGAAAATAATTCCCAGTGGAGGCAGGTTCACGGTCAAAGAGCAGGGATATCCCAGATAGGGCTCTGGTCTGGACTGGACAGGCTCAGGATTGAGCACGCCGGAACCGCCGAATTCAGAGGCATCGCTGTTCAGGATTTCCTTCCACATGCCTGGCTCTGCAGCTCCCATCCGGTAGGCTGGTCTTGGAACCGGAGTGAAGTTCATGGCCACCAGCAATTTGCTGTTTTTTCTGTTCATGCGTAAAAAGGAAAGGGTGCTGTTGTCTGCGTCGTGACAGTCCAGCCATGAAAACCCCTTTTCCTGAAAATCCAGTTCATAAAGCTCTGAATGGCTGCGGTAAAAATGATTCAGGGTTTTTAAAAAATCCTGAAAACAGGCATGGGATTCATAATCCAGAAGATGCCAGTCCAGGCTGCTGTCATGATCCCATTCTCTCCATTGGGCTATTTCAGAGCCCATAAAGGTCAGTTTTTTGCCTGGATGGGCATACATATAGCCCAGAAGGAGCTTCAGACCGGCGAATTTCTGCCAGTAATCTCCAGGCATTTTATTGATCAGAGATCCCTTGCCGTGCACTACTTCGTCATGGGAAAGGGGCAGGACAAAATTTTCAGAATAGGCATACCAGATGCTGAAAGTCAGAGTGTTATGGTGGTACTTGCGATGGACCGGGTCCTTTTGCATGTAGCTCAGGGTATCGTTCATCCAGCCCATGTTCCATTTGTATCCGAACCCCAGGCCGCCGACATATGCAGGCCTGGACACCATGGGCCAGGATGTGGATTCCTCGGCAAAAGTATGCACATCAGGAAAATACTGATAAATTGTTGAATTGAGCAGCTTTAAAAAATCTATGGCTTCAATATTTTCATTGCCCCCGAATTCATTGGGGATCCAGTCCCCTTGTTTTCGTGAATAATCCAGATATAGCATGGAAGCCACTGCATCCAGTCTGAGTCCGTCAATATGATATTTATCCATCCAGAATACAGCACTGCTGATGAGGAAGCTGACCACCTCATTTCTGCCGTAATTAAAGATATAACTCTTCCAGTCCGGATGAAATCCCTTGCGCGGATCCATGTGCTCGTAAAGATGAGTGCCGTCAAAATAGCCCAGTCCGTATTCATCTGTGGGGAAATGAGACGGAACCCAGTCCAGGATGACCCCGATGCCCTCCTGGTGCAGTGCATCCACCAGGGCCATGAATTCCTGAGGAGTCCCGTATCTGCTGGTGGGGGAGAAGAATCCCAGGCACTGGTAGCCCCAGGAACCGTAAAAGGGGTGTTCTGTGACCGGCATGAATTCAACATGGGTATAGCCCATTTCCTTGAGATATCCGGGAAGAATCCTGGCCAGTTCTTTGTAGCTCAGGAAATCATGCGGATCCCGGGGGCTTCTTTTCCAGGATCCCAGATGCATTTCATAAATGGCCATGGCCTTGTCCAGGCCGCTTTGATTTCCTCTGTTCTTCATCCATTCATGGTCACCCCATTCATAATCCATACGCCATATTTTGGATGCTGTTCTGGGAGAGGTTTCCCAGTAAAAGGCCAGAGGATCCCCCTTGTCCACAGTGTAGTTGTTGAATCTGGACTTTATGTGATATTTGTAGTTATGGCCGGGCATGGCCTGGGATACAAAGCCTTCCCATATTCCTGAGCCGTCGCTTCGGGAGTTGAGGCGATCAGAACCTGGATTCCAGTAGTTGAAATCGCCTATCACTGAAACTTCCCTTGCATTGGGTGCCCAGACTGCAAAATACACGCCCCTTACTCCGCCATGGGTCAGAACCTGGGCTCCCAGATGCTGATAAAGGCGAAAATGTCTGCCCTGTTTGAACAGGTAAATATCATGTTCGGTAAACATGCTGCTCCCTGAAGTTTGACAGTTTCCAAAGGCTGACTGCCAGCCATTCAAGAACAAGGTCAGGCCTTGTTTTGTACTGCAGGCATTCTTCAGCTTTTTTCAGGCACAGATCAGCCCTGTGCCAGGCTGAGGAAGGCAGGGCCTTGAAAAGACCCTGACTGCCGCGGCTCATCATTGACGCAATGAGCTCCTGCCTGCAGGCCTTGATGATTTTTTCAGCAATGTTCCTGTCGGTTTCGTTTTTTTTCATGGTCCTGGACAGGAGTCCTTTTCCGGTTTTAATGAAACCGGCAAACTCTTCAAACCAGGAGGCAAAATCTGGATCTTCTTCTGGAGGTTCATTTCTGCCCAGGGTCAGGATAAAGCTTCTGGAAGCAAGAGTATTCAGGACCATGCTCCTTTGCGGTGCTGTAAGTACAAAACAGTTGCCCGGACCGGGTTCTTCCAGAGATTTCAGAAGCGAGCTGGCTGAAGCCGGAGCAAGGCCCTGGGCTTCGGGAAAAACTGTTACTTTTCGAAAGTAACGTGGTTTCTGGAAAAAAAGGGGCCTGAGGGACCTTAGTTCTTCCACCTTTACCTCATGTCCGGGCTGCAGATAAATCATATCCCTGAATCCGTTGTTCACAATCTGTTGACAGATGGTGCACTGCTGGCAGGGGCCTGAGTGGTCAGGGCAGTTGAGGGCCATAACCCAGTAAAGAGCAGCCTGTTTTCTGTCTTCTTCAGTTCCGCCTTCCAGCAGCAGAGTACCAGGAGGGTCCTGGACCAGTTTTCTCAGGTATGAGCAGACCCTGGGCTGATTTACAGGAAATGAACAGGCAGACATGCACTTAAACCGCCAGAATAAAATGTTTGCTGGTGCATAAAAAAACCTCCACTCATCTGGCTGTTCTGATGGTCTGGGTCCGGTCGGGACCCACAGAGATCAGGGATACCCTGACCCCCAGCCGGCTTTCCAGAGCCTGGATATAATTTCTGGCATTGGCCGGCATTTCCTCAAGGCTGGAAACCCTGCCCAGGTCCTCGGTCCAGCCTGGAAATTCCTCATAAACCGGTTTGACCCGGGCCATGCCATTTTCTTCCTGTGGGGGACAGTCAATGATTGTGCCCTGGTACTCATAGGCCGTGCAGATTTTGATGGTTTTAAGCCCGCTCAGGACATCCAGTTTGGTCAGGGCGATTTCATTCATGCCGCACAGGCGGACAGCTTCTCTGAGTATGACCAGATCCAGCCATCCGCAGCGTCTTTTGCGTCCGGTGGTGGAACCGAATTCAGCTCCTTTGTTCTGCAGATACCCGCCTGTTTCGTTGGTTTGTTCGGTTGGAAACGGCCCCTGGCCCACCCTTGTGGTATAGGCCTTGACCACCCCCAGGACGGTTTTCCTGCTGTAGCGGCTGCCGGAACCGGAAGATGCACTGGCTGTCACTGTATTTGTCGCAGTACAAAAAGGAAAAGTGACGGGATTCATGGCCAGCTGCCCACCTGGGACG
>CAZHCY010000121.1:0-7598 GCA_964531185.1 uncultured Desulfovibrionales bacterium
GGGTGACGGGAGAGCCAGTCCCCGTGCCTCATGCAAACGGCTAAACTGTTACCTATCAACTAATTCCATTATTCAGAATTTTTGTTGACCTTGCAAGTTCTGTTGCAAAAATTTAATGACTGACCTATTATAAAAATTAATGGACAGACTGAATCACCAAGAGTGCGTATGAGCCTAAGGCCTTAAGAAAAACAAGAAAAACCTTCACCTTAAAGCTCAATGTCCTCATGTTGACCATCAGCCATCCAAATTTTCATGGAACCAATCCATATCCAGAAACCTTTAAGTTAGTAACAGTTTAGCCTTTTTTAAGGAAAGCAGAGCACCCCAGGGCTAATTTTCTGGCTGGTGAAAGAAAAAGACCTGGAAAAGCAGGCCCTGGGAGAGCCTGTCCCCCTGCGGGCTGTATACCTCCAGCCAGGAAGCCGTGCCTCATGCAAATGACTGAACTGCTATTTCAGTTGTGAGTTTCATAAACACTGCCGGGATTTTCATGCTGCTGGTCTGCCAATATTAACCGTTGACCAAAAAGAAGATTATTTTCCCCGGCTTGTATGATCATCAATACTAATCAATCTGTTTATTTTAGTTTGAACAGCTTTAAAGACTTAAAGGACATCATCCCCTGAGTGTTCAGGAACAGCCTGCATTCAGTTCTCAACAGCCGTTATCAGCATCTCAAACGGCTGGGCGCAGTCTTGGGCCTTATACCAAAAGACTATGCCCTGCCCGGTAATAATCAAGATTAACAGTAAAAACTCAGGAGAAAAGCAAATGTGGGAAATCAGACTGCATGGAAGAGGAGGTCAGGGAGCTGTCACCTCTGCTGAACTTCTGGCCAGAGCGGCCATATCCAGAGGCAAGTTTGCCCAGGCCTTCCCCAGTTTCGGCCCGGAAAGGCGCGGCGCACCGGTCCAGGCCTTTGTCCGGGTGGCGGACAAAAAAATTCTGAAAAGAGAAAAGATTTATCAGCCAGACATTGTAATGGTACTTGACCCAACCCTGCTTGAAGTGGTCAACGTGGCCGAAGGCCTCAAAGAAAACGGCATGGTGGTGGTCAATACTTCCCTGCCTGAAGCTGAACTCAAGCAGAAATACAACTGGCCCAGGGCGGCAGGAGTGAATGCCACCAAAATAGCTGTGGATATTCTTTCAGTGCCCATTACCAACACCACCATGCTGGGGGCCCTGCTCAAGGCCTCGGGCATCATGGAAGCCCAGGACATGGAAGAGGTGGTCATGGACAGGTTCGGTCCCAAGCTGGGACCTAAAAATTTTCAGGCCCTGTCCAAGGCTTATGATGTAACCACCCTCAACTAAAAATTATAATATTCAGGAGATACTTATGTCTGAAACAGCCATTTGTGCCTGGCAAAAGCTTGAACTGGGCACCACCATAACCTCTCCGGGAAATGCTTCATCCCTGAGAACAGGCGACTGGAAAACCCTCAGGCCTGAAACGGACAGGGAAAAATGCATTAAATGCGGCATGTGTGCAATATACTGTCCTGAATTCTGCATCAGTGAGGACGAGGAGGGATACTTTCCTGCTGATCTTTTCTACTGCAAAGGCTGCGGAATTTGTGCCAATGAATGCCCCAAACAGGCCATTACCATGGTGATGGACTGATAAACTGCCAAGGACTTTTTTGTTCTGCCCCAATACAGACCACCGGCAGAACAAAGACTCTCAAAAAAGAAGAATCAGGTCTTCCCCTACCCGGGAGAGGCCCCTGCAAATAAAAGCACGGAGGAATCAATATGACCAAGGCTATCGGGCTGGAAGTTTCCCTTGCCGTAGCAGAGGCGGTGAAACAGGCCAATGCGGATGTGGTGGCAGCCTATCCCATTACTCCTCAGACCCATATTGTTGAAGAACTGTCTGTTTATGTAGCAAACGGCGATCTTGATGCTGAATACATACCCGTGGAATCAGAGCATTCAGCCATGAGCGCGGCAGTGGGTGCAAGCGCCTCAGGAGCCAGAACCTATACTGCCACCTCAGCTCAGGGTCTGGCCTTGATGCATGAAATCCTGTACATTGCATCAGGCTTGAGGCTGCCCATTGTTATGACAGTGGCCAACAGGGCCATGTCAGCCCCAATATCCATCTGGAATGACCACGGCGACATAATGTCCGAGCGCGACATTGGATGGGTTCAGATTTTTGCTGAAAACGGTCAGGAAGCTTACGATCTGACCATTGCCGCCTTTAAAATCGCTGAAGACCACCGGGTGCTGCTCCCGACCTGTGTCAACATCGATGGTTTTATCCTGACCCATATGATCGAGCCGGTTTTTTTCAATGATCAGAAAAAGATTGATGACTTTCTGCCGGTATTTAAGCCGGCCTTGACATTGAACCCGGAAAAACCCAGCACCATGGGTCCTGTGGGTGTTCCTGAAGTCTATACTGAATCCAGGAAACAGTGCGAACAGGCCCTTTTAAATTCCAGGGAAGTGGTCAGGGAAGTCTTTAATGAATGGGGTCATGCTTTTGATCGAAAGTATAAACTCATTGAAACCAACGGAAAGGAAAACCCGGAAACCATGTTCATCACCATGGGCTCCCTGGGGGAAACCGTCATGACAGCAGTTGATGAACTGCAGCAGTCCGGCGCTTCTGTTGGTCAAACCAGGATCCGCCTCTGGCGTCCCTTTCCCAGACAGGACTTTCTGGATGCCATCCAGGGAGTCAAGAAACTGGTCATCATTGACAGGGCCCTGAGCCCCGGATCCCACAGCGGTCCGGTAGCCCAGGAAATCAGATCCCTGCTTTACAGCCAGGATTTCCGGCCTGAGATTCACAATATCATAGCCGGCCTGGGTGGACGCGACGTTACTGTCAAAGATTTCAAGCAAATGTATGAAATGTCCAGAGATGATCAACTGGATCCAAATTACACTATATGGGGGGTATGTTCTGATGCTGAATAATCCGGGACTTGAAAACTTTGAAAAAATTACAGCCAAAAATCTGCCCACAGAAAATTATATTTCATCTGGGCACCGGGCCTGCCAGGGCTGCGCAGAAATCCTGGCTCTGGGAATGGTAATGAAGGTTGCCGGTCCCAACACCATTGTGGCCAATGCCACAGGCTGCATGGAAATCGTAACCTCCCCCTTCCCCCAGACTGCCTGGAAAATACCCTGGATTCATGTGGCCTTTGAAAATACATCTGCCGTGGCCTCAGGCATAGAAGCCGGCATTAAGGCCATGAAAAGAAAAGGCAGATATAAGCAGGATACTCCCAATGTCATTGCCGTGGGGGGGGATGGAGCAACTGCTGACATCGGTCTGCAGTCCCTTTCCGGTGCTCTGGAAAGGGGCCATAACTTCGTCTATGTCTGTCTGGACAATGAAGCCTATATGAATACCGGCATTCAAAGATCCAGCTCCACACCATACGGTGCTTCCACCACCACATCCCCCTGCGGTTCTCAGAGCATTGGCCAGCAGACCTGGAAAAAGGACATGCCCGGGATTGCAGCTGCCCATAATATTCCTTATGTAGCCACAGCCAACCCGGGTTATCATCTTGATCTTATGAACAAGGTCAAAAAAGCCCTGACCATTGAAGGTCCGGCATACCTGCACATATATTCTGCCTGTCCTACAGGCTGGAGAAGCAAACCTGAAAAAAGCATTGAACTTTCCAAGCTGGCTGTACAGACCAATATTTTTCCTCTTTACGAAATAATCAACGGTCAGCTGGTCATCACCAAAAAAATCAGCAAACCCAAGCCTGTGTCAGACTACTTCAAGATGCAGAGAAGGTTCTCTCATCTCAAGGAAGCAGACATAGAAATCATCCAGCAGCGCATTGACAAGCAAATGGCCAGGCTTGAGCGCCTGGAAACCGGAGACAGCTGAACCTTAAGATCAGGAAGTGATTCGTGAAAATTTTTAATTTTTTACGGTCATAATAATTTCGTTTCTTGGGGGTTTCAATCCGTTGGACTGGTCATGAAATTCATGAATTCTAACAAAAGGGGGTGTTCAGAACACCCCCTTTTTTTACCTTGTCAACAGTGGGTATGATTTAATATGAAAGTCGGAAGCACTGAAACAACTTCCTGAATTCAAGGAGATCAAAATGACCGATGACCAGCTGGACGCCCTGTTTAACCCTCAAAAAGTAGCTGTTGTGGGCGCATCCGCCACTCCCGGAAAAATTGGCTACAGCATAATGAAAAACATGCTGGACGCCGGTTTTAAGGGAGATATTTACCCGGTCAACCCCAAAGCCAGTAAAATTTTAGGAATTCAAACCTTTCACAAAGTTGCAGATCTTCCCGAAAAAATCGATCTGGCCGTCATCACCATTCCCAGAAAAATGGTCATTTCCTCTCTGGATGAACTGGGCAGAGCTGGCTGCAGGGCCTCCATAGTCATCACAGCCGGATTCAAAGAAATCGGGGGTAAAGGTTATTACCTGGAACAGGAAATTATAGATGTCGCAGAAAAATATCATATGCCTGTGCTGGGCCCCAACTGTCTGGGCATGATCAACACCCATGCCAGGGTCAATGCTTCATTTGCAGCAGGCAAGCCGGAAATGGGCAACATCGCCTTTTTTTCTCAGTCTGGTGCCCTGTGTGTGGCCATCCTGGACTGGGCCCTGGGAGAAAACATCGGTTTTTCGAAATTTGTCAGCCTGGGCAACAAGGCTGTGCTGGATGAATCCCATATGATCGCCTACCTGGGCAACGACAAACAGACCGATGTTATCCTGGGCTATATTGAAAATGTGAGCCATGGCCAGAAATTCGTCCAGGAAGCCAGAAGATACAGTAACGAAAAACCCGTGATCATCATCAAATCCGGTACAACCGCTGCAGGTGCCAAGGCAGCATCCTCCCATACCGGTGCCATAGCCGGTTCTGATCAGGCTTATACCTCGGCTTTCCAGAAATCAGGGATTATCAGGGCCCATGATGTTGAAACCCTCTTCAACCTGGCCCAGGCTTTCTCCACCCAGCCTCTGCCCAAGGGCCCCAGCCTGGCCATTGTGACCAATTCAGGCGGGCCGGGCATAATGGCTGCTGATGCCTGCGAAAAGTCGTCCCTGAACATGGCCAGAATCTCCAGCTCCACCATTGAAAAAATGACCAGTTTTCTGCCTTCATATGCCTCATTTTACAACCCGGTGGATATCATAGGTGACGCAGGCGCTGAAAGATATATCAAAACCATGGAGGCCATTATAGAAGACAGCAATGTCGGCTCTCTTCTGGTTCTGCTTACCCCTACCACTTCAGCGGCCCAGGAAATTGAAGAAATCAGCAGGGGCATAGTAAAAATCTCTCAAAACAGCGACAAACCCGTATTTGCCTGTTTCATGGGCAGGGAAATCATTTCCAGGGGGGAAAAAATCCTGATGCAGGGCAAAGTCCCCTGCTATTCATTCCCTGAACCAGCCATAAAATGCCTGGAACAGATGCACAAATACTGTCAGTGGAAAACCAATCCCTGCCCGCTGCCCACACCGATAAAAAGGGATAAGGGCAGAGCCGCTTTGATTATCAGCCGGGTCAAAAGCAGAGGTCAGAGTGAAATTGTGGAATTTCAGGCCCAGGAAATTCTCCAGGCTTATAACCTTCCAGTCCCCAGAACAGCTCTGGCCAGATCCAGTCAGGATGCAGTGGATCTGGCTGAAAGGTTTGGTTATCCTGTGGTTCTGAAAATCGCCTCTCCCAATATCTCTCATAAAACAGATGTGGACGGAGTAAAACTTGGCATTGACTCTCCTGAAATGGTAAAAAAATCATTCCTGGATATCACTGGCCGGGCTGCCAGATTGAGGCCTGAAGCCCATATTGCCGGCTGTCTGGTTCAGGAAATGTCTCCCAGCGACTGCAAGGAAGTCATTGTAGGCTTTAAAAGAGATGAACAGTTCGGGCCCCTGATCATGTTCGGACTGGGCGGAATATACGTGGAAGTGCTCAAGGATATTTCCTTCAGACTGGCCCCCCTGACTCTGGAGGATGCCCGGGAAATGATCCGGGAAATCAAGTCTTATATGCTCCTCAAAGGATTCCGGGGTGATCCGCCGGTGAATTTCAATGCAGTGGAACACATCATTGTTTCCATGTCCCAGCTGTCCATGGATTTTCCGGAAATTTACGAAGCTGAATTCAATCCCATACTGGTCAATTCCGAAAAAGCCCTGGTGGCTGATGTCAGGATGACCCTGGGTTAACTTGAACAGACATGCTTTTGTCCAGAGATTGGACTTTCTGTCACATTCTTGTTTTTTTTATTATTATAGCATATTGTTTAAACAGAAAATGAACAAAACTACAGGAGGATAATGGCATGGTCGGAGTGTATATTGGTTCCACATTCGGTTTTTCCGGCAAAAATCTGATAACTTTGGCCCTGGGCAAAAAATTTCAGGATGACGGCAAAAATGTCGGCTTTATGAAGCCTGTGGGAGCCATCCCCAAGGAAATCCAGGGCAAAATGGTGGATGAAGATGCCTACAAAAGTGCTGAATATCTGGGCATTGAAGCTGATCCGACTCAGCTTACTCCTGTAATCGTGTCTCAGGATTTTAAAATGAAGGCCTATTCAGGTGAATGTCTGCTTTACAAGGATGATATCAAAAAGGCCTTTGACCAGCTGAGCAAAGACAAGGATGTTATGATTGTCGGTGGTTCAGGGAGTTTTCTTTATTCAGGCAAGTATTGCCAGCTTGACGGTTATAACATATCCAAACTGCTGGGCTGCAAAGTAATCCTGATTGACCGTTTCATGCGCGAGCTGAACTATGATTACCTGATAGCAGCTCAGGAAATTCTGGGAGACAACCTTCTGGGCGTGGTTCTCAATGACGTGCCTGATTATTTTATGCAGGAAACAAGAGATTTCATAGTACCCATGCTGGAAAACAGACAGGTCAATGTTCTGGGGGTAATCCCCCATGACGATCTGCTCAAAGCCATCACTGTGGGAGATCTGGCCAATCAGCTTGGAGGCAAAATAATTTCCATGCATACCAAGTCCGATCAGATCATCCAGAATTTCCTCATCGGAACCATGCAGATTGAAAATTTCATGACCCATTTTCACAGGAACAAAAACGTAGCCGTTATTGTGGGAGGAGACCGTTCCGATCTTCAGCTGGTGGCCCTGGAAGGGAATTGCCCCTGCCTCATCCTGACCGGGAATATTTATCCCAATGACATTATTCTCACCCGCTCGGAAGTTCTGGGAGTGCCCATCATTGTAGCCAGGGAGGATACCTTTACAGTTGCCCAGAAAATGGAAAACATCCTCAACCGGACCAAGCTCAGGGAACCCGTCAAAATTGAGCAGGGCTGTCAGGTGGTCAATGAACATTTAAACTATGAGCTTTTGTTCAAAAAACTTGGAATGACCGCCAAATAACTGTTTTTTGTTTTTCCCTCTTAAAATTTGACATTATAATGGTCATCAAATACCAGTGGTTCTGGAAAGCAGAGGGCAGCCGCCGGATCAGAAACCAGCCGACCTGTCTTTATTATGTCTTTCGCTCTCTTTAGCCACAGATCTTTTAAAGTAACAGTTCAGCCCTTTGCATGAGGCACGGCTTCCTGCCCGGAGGCGGCGCCCG
>CAZHCY010000122.1:0-7558 GCA_964531185.1 uncultured Desulfovibrionales bacterium
TTAGCCCTTTTTTATGGAAAGCAAGGCACCCCAGCGCTTTTTTTGGTTGATGTAAACAAAGACCTGGAAAAACAGGCTCTGGGAGAGCCGGTCCCCCTGCCATATGCCAATGGCTAAGACTGTTACTTATGCTCTTATTTGGTCAGGCAGTCAGCTGCCATTGATAGTGGCTCAGCCCTTTGCTTGCTGTTGGGGAACAGGCGCTTCAGCACCCCCGGCATGATACAGTGCTGGAAAACCTTGCTTTTCAAGGCCGGGTCTTGCCCGGAAAGCCGGCTTTCTGTGCCCTTAAACCAGGCTGAGCTGTTTCTTTTTAGGCTTGTACCCGTCCAGGACAGATTGTTCATCTAATCCACCAGGGACGGGCCTTAAATTCTATATCAGGACCGCATCAGCCTTACAGCAGACAGAATCCTTCTGAAAAAGCACCCTTTCAGGACGGCCTGCGCTCTGCTGTTGCACTGGAATTTATCATGACTGACAATCAGAGCCTGAAAAAACATTCCTCTGCCCCGCCCTTCAAAATCAGAGGCCTGATAATCCAGGCCCTGCTCTTGATGACCCTCTGGCTCATCCTGAGCGGCCATTTTGATCTGGAACATATCCTTTATGGGGTTTTATCCGTTATTCTGGTTATTCTTCTGAACCTGAAAATCAGAAATATTCCCTTAAGCAACAATGAGTACATTACCCAGAGTACCATAAAAATTCCGCGTCTCATCATCTATCTCTTCTGGCTGGTATGGCAGATCATCAAATCCGGGGTGTTTGTAGCTTATCTGACCCTTCATCCCAGAATGCCCATCAACCCCATGGTGGTCAGATTCAAAAGCGATTTGCCCAACTCTCTGGCCAAGGTGATCCTGGGCAACTCCATCACTCTTACTCCAGGCACCCTGACCCTGGACATACAAAACGACTACTTCACTGTGCATGCCCTGGTTGATGAGACAAGTCAGGATCTGGTCACTGGAGAAATGGAGGCCAGGGTCGGCCGGCTTTATCTGGACCACTGCACCCCGGAAGAGATGTGCACCGAAGTTTCCTTTGCCAGATCATTCCATGAAGCTGTTGCCCATATTAAAGGCCGCAAACAGAAATAGCCATGTATAATTTCTTCATTGTCATCGCTGTCCTGCTGGCTGTGGTCCTGCTTATTCCCTTTTACAGGGTGTACAGGGGGCCAACTGTTTTTGACCGATTGCTGGGGGCTGCTGCCGTGGGCTCCAAGACCATTACCCTGGTCCTGCTCTTTGGTCTTGCCTATGATCGTCTGGACATGTTTGTGGATATTGCGCTGGGATATGCCATCCTCAATTTTGTCGGGGTGATAGCCATGGCCAAATACTTTAAAAACGCTGGGAGGCAATAGCATCATGGATATCCTGACCGACACTCTGGCAGTTGTGTTCATCACGGCCGGGGCCCTTTTCATGCTGGTGGGCAGCATCGGCATCAACCGTTTTCCTGATTTCTTTACCAGGGCCCATGCCTCGGGCAAAGTTGACACCCTGGGCATCCTGCTGTTTATTGCCGGGCTCATGTTTTTTGAGGGGCTGTCCCTTATCAGCCTGAAGCTTTTTCTGATCATTGTCTTTGTGGCCATGACCAGTCCGGTTGCTGCCCACGCTCTGGCCCGCCGGGCCCTTATCTTTGGCCTGAGACCCTGGGTAAAAAGAACAGGAGCCCAATAAATGCTCTGGGCAATAGAATTTCTGCTGTTTCTGATTCTCATTGTCTCCGCTGTTGTGGCCCTGGGCATAAGAAATCTTCTGGCTGCCGTGGTCACCCTGACCATTTTCAGCTATATGTCCGCCCTGATCATGATCTCCCTGGGGGCTCTTGACGTGGGCTTTACTGAAGCTGTGGTGGGAGCGGGGGTAGTGGGAATCTTCAATGTCATCGCCATATTCAAAACCTCAAGGAAGAGCTGCGATTGAAAGTCTTTCAGTTTCTTATACTTGTCTGCCTGGCCGGGTTTCTTGTTGCTGCAGCCCTTAAGCTGCCCCCGCGGGGTGAAATCGGGGCTCCTGTCCAGCAGGAATACAATGCCCGGGGTACTGAAGTGGCTGGATCCTATTATATTCAAAATGCCTATAAGGATGCCCATACACCCAACATGGTGGCTGTTATCCTGGCTGACTACAGGGCCTTTGACACCCTGGGGGAAACCATCGTTGTATTTGCCGGAGCAATAGGCTGCTTCTTCATTCTAAGGAGAAGACCATGAAGACCAGAACTCAAAGCCCCATCATTGAGATGGCCGGACGAGGACTGGCCCCTTTTATCCAGCTCATGGGCATCTATGTTTTTTTTCATGGCCACTACGGGCCTGGAGGCGGATTCCAGGGAGGGGTTCTGCTGGCTGCCGGGGTGCTTTTAATTAGAATGTCCCTGGGCTTTGAAAAAAGCCAGGCCATGCTCACTTCTAAATGGACCATTGTTCTCTGTGCCCTGGGAGCCATGATTTTTGCCGGCACGGGCCTGGCTGCAGTACTGTATGGAGGCAACTTTCTGGATTACGCGGCTTTGCCGGTGCCGGGTCTGGAAGCACCGGACATCAGATATTACGGGATTCTGTTCATAGAGATCGGGGTCACCCTGGCGGTCATGACCGCCCTGGTCTCCATATATGACGACCTTTTGGGGAGCTGATCACATGTTAGAGCTGATTAAAGGCCAGTACGCCTATATTTTCCTCATGCTCCTTTTCGTCATCGGGCTCTATGCCATGATGATGAAAAAAAAACCTGATGAAAAAGGTTATGGGGATGTCCATGCTCCAGAGCGCCACCATACTCATCTGGATAGTGTCCGCATATAAGCATGACGGCACTGTCCCCATCATGGACAAGTCCCTGCCAGTGGATAATCCGGACCTGTACATCAATCCTCTGCCCCATACCCTCATGCTGACGGCCATTGTAGTAGCCGTGGTCACCCTGGGGGTGTCCTTTGCCCTGATCATCAGTATCTACAGAAACTACAAATCTCTTGATGAACATATCATACTCAAGCGGATGCAATGAACACCTCTGACTACCCCGTACTAATCCCCGCAGTATTTTTGTTTGCGGCCATCATAGTTCCCCTGGCCGGTTCCATCAGGCGTTCCCTGGCCTTTTACCCGGCTCTGGCTGCCGCTGCCGTGGGGGCCTGGATGTCCGGTCAGAGTCTGATCATGGTTTCAGGCGGCAGAGCTGTCAGTTATCATCTGTCCGGCTGGATGCCGCCCATGGGCATCGAATATGTACTGGACTCCCTGTCAGCCTTTGTCTGCCTGGTGATTACCAGCGTGGCTGCTGCAGTTGTTTTTTACTCCAGACGGATTGTCGCTTTTGAAACCCCGGACAAGGCCATTCCCTTTTATTCCCTGGCCATGCTTTTTCTCATGGGTCTTACCGGCATGGTCATCACCGGCGATTTCTTCAATCTCTACGTATTCATTGAGATCAGCGCTCTGTCCGGATACGCCCTGGTGGCCATTGGCGACAAAAGAGCCCCTGTGGCCGCCTTCAGATATCTGACCCTGGGAACAGCCGGGGCTGCCTTTTATCTTACCGGGGTGGCCTTCATTTTCATCAGCACCGGCACTTTGAACATGGCTGACGTTTCTTCTGTCATCCATCAGGTGGACCAGACCCTGCCGGTGATCATGGGGCTTTGTTTCATTGTGGTGGGTACCGGTCTGAAAATGGCTTTGTTCCCCATGCACGGCTGGCTGCCGGATGCCTACTCCTATGCCTCATCCTCGGCCACAGCCCTTATCGCCCCCATAGGCACCAAGGTTTCAGCCTATGTTCTTCTCCGGGTCATGTTTGACGTATTTGAACCTTCCTATACAGCTGGCGTTCTTCCTCTGGCTCAGCTCATTGGATATCTTGGAGCGGTGGGCGTAATCTGGGGTTCAATTCTGGCCATCTGCCAGAAGGAACTTAAGACCATGCTGGCTTACAGTTCCGTGGCCCAGGTGGGCTATATCGGCATAGGCATAGGCCTGGCTTCGCCCCTGGGATTCATTGGAGCGGTCCTGCATATACTCAACCATGCCTGCATGAAGGCCTGCCTGTTTCTTATAAGCGGCAATATGCGCATGCGCCTGGGACATTCCTGGATACCGAAATTTGAAAACTCTCTGAGAATAAGTATGCCCTGGACCAGTGCCGCTTTTGCCCTAGCCGCCATATCCATGATCGGCCTGCCGCCCACAGCCGGTTTTTTCAGCAAGTGGTATCTTGCCCTGGGCAGTATTGAACAGGGGCGCTGGATCTTTTTGGCCGCCCTGCTCATCAGCAGTCTTTTAAATGCTGTCTACTTCTTCAGGATCCTTGAGAAAATGTATATCCGCCCCCAGAGCCAGGAAATCCTCGAGGCCCGGAACCAGGGAGCACCTCCTGAGTGGGAAAACCTGGAACCTCCCTTTTCCATGCTGGCCCCGACCCTTGTTCTCGGGGTATCACTGCTTGTGCTGGGTGTATTCAACGCCTGGATTGTGACCACCTTTATCCAAGACATGATACCCAAAGGATTTTAGCAGGAACATGAACCCTGAAGTATATACATCATCCATACCTTTCCTGGCAGTACTTGTATCCCTGGCAGCAGTTCCTTTGATCCTCATGTCCTCGGACAAGCCCAATCTGAGGGAATTCTGGACTCTGGCTGCCGCGTTCATCAAGTTTCCCCTGGTGCTGTCCCTGCTGCCTGGAGTTTTTGCCGGCCAAATCGCCCAGTTCACCATTCTGGAGATAGTTCCCGGCATTTCCCTGGAACTTAAGGCTGATCCGGCTGGAATGTTCTTTGCCCTTATTGCTTCAGGACTGTGGATTCTGACCTGTTTTTATTCCATTGGCTATGTCCGGGGCAGCAATGAAAAAAAACAGACCAGATACTTTGCCAGCTTTGCTGTCTGCCTGTCAGCCACCATTGGCATAGCTTTTTCCGCAAACCTGCTGACATTTCTGATTTTTTATGAAATCCTGTCCATTGCCACCTATCCACTGGTCATTCACAAGGAAAACGCCCAGGCCATCCGGTCCGGCAGACAATACCTGACCTATGCCCTGAGCGCCGGACTGGTGCTCATAGCAGCCATTGGCTGGACTTATGTTCTGGCCGGCACCCTTGATTTTAAACCCGGCGGTCTGCTGGAAGGCGTCCTCCATGATCCGTGGGGGGCCAAATCTCTGTTCATCATGTTTATGGCCGGCGTTGGGGTCAAGGCCGGCATTATGCCTCTGCACAGCTGGCTTCCCGCGGCCATGGTCGCGCCCACGCCGGTCAGCGCCCTGCTGCATGCTGTGGCTGTGGTAAAATCCGGTGTTTTCGGGCTGATCCGGGTGGTGGGTTTCACCATGGGGCCTGAAAACATGCAGGTCTTTGGCCTGGACATGATTCTGGCCTTTTTTGCAGCCATTACCATTCTCCTGGCTTCCATCATTGCCATTAAGCAGGACAATCTCAAGGCCAGGCTGGCCTATTCCACTGTGGGACATTTATCATATCTAGTGCTCGGGCTGGCCCTGATTTCCCCTGAAGCCTTCACTGGAGGACTGCTCCATCTGGCCAACCATGCCACCATGAAAATCACCCTCTTCTTTTGCGCCGGGGCCATATACGTCAATCTGCACAAAAGCGAAATCTCCCAGCTGGACGGCATCGGCAAAGTCATGCCCTGGACCATGGGGGCTTTTACCATAGGAGCCCTGGGGCTTGCCGGTGTTCCGCCCATAAACGGATTCATCAGCAAGTGGTTTTTGTGCATCGGATCTCTTCAGGCTGACCAGCTAATTATTCTCTTTGTCTTTATCATCAGCGGGCTGCTCAACGCAGCATACTTTTTCCCCATTGTCCACCGGGCTTTTTTCAGACCAGGGGGCAGAGAACTGGAAAAACACGGGGAGGCCTCCATGCTCATGGTGGTCCCCATCTGCATAGTGGCCCTGCTTTCCCTGGGCCTGGGCCTGTATCCCAACCTGTTTCTGAACATGTTTGATCTGGCCCGGGATATAACTCAAAGCGTAATGGATATTCACCCTCAGGTATTTGCTTCAGGTAATTGATTATGAAAAACTTGCACTGGCTGATAATGGCCCTGGCGCTGCTGGTCACCGTTGCAGCCCAGTACATGGGCCATCCTCACTACTGGTGGGAAAAAGTTCCAGGTTTCTTTGCCATGTTCGGTTTTTTTGGCTGTCTGCTGATTATTTTTACGGCCAAAACCCTTGGAGCGGTCATGGTCAGCCAGAAACCGGACTATTACAAGGATGAGACCCATGTTTGAGCTGCCTCCGGTTCTGATCATGTGGGCCGGCATTCTGATCCTGCCTTTTTTGCCTGAAAATGCCCGGGGCAAGGTGTTCCCTGTCTTTCCCCTCCTGGCTCTGATATTGATCCTTACCCTGCCTGTGGGAGTGGAGAAAACCCTGCATATCCTGGGTTATGATCTGGTTGTTCTTAAGATTACCCAGCTGAGCCGGGCCTTTGGCATCATCTTCGCGTTAATAGCCTTTCTGGGGGGAATCTATTCCCTGCACCTAAAGGAAACCGGACAGCAGGCCTCAGCCCTGGTTTATTCCGGCGGCGCCCTGGGAGTGACCTTTTGCGGAGACTTTTTTACCCTGCTCATCTGCTGGGAACTCATGGCTGTGGGCTCCACCTGGCTTATCTGGGCCAGAAAAAGCACTGCTTCTGACCGGGCCGGCATGAGATATATCCTGATGCACCTTTTTGGAGGCAGCCTGCTCATGGCCGGGATAATCATGCATGTCAGCTCCACCGGCTCCCTGCTGCTTACGGATTTTTCACCCGGCGAGTCCGTGGCCGCCTGGTTTATTCTGGCCGGGGTGGCCCTTAATGCAGCAGTCTTTCCTCTGCATGCCTGGCTGCCGGACAGCTATCCCAGGGCCACTGTCACCGGAGCAGTGTTTCTGAGTGCCTTTACCACCAAGACTGCTGTATATGTTCTGGCTTCTCTTTTCCCTGGCTGGCCCGTTCTTCTGATCCTGGGAGTGGTCATGACCCTGTACGGAGTTACCTTTGCTTTTCTGGCCAACGACATCAGGGAAATCCTGGCCTATCACATTATGAGTCAGGTAGGTTACATGGTGGCCGGAGTGGGCATAGGCACTGAACTGGCCATCAACGGAACCACTGCTCACGCCTTTAGCCATATTCTGTACAAGGCCCTGCTTTTCATGGGCACCGGGGCTGTACTCTACAGCGTGGGCACCAGCAAGCTCCATGAGCTGGGCGCTCTGGCCGGAAAAATGAAATGGATCCTCACCTTTTACATGGTGGCAGCCCTGTCCATCTCCGGGGCCCCCCTTTTCAACGGCTTCATCAGCAAGGCCATCATTGTCCAGGCTGCAGGGGACAGCCACTTTTACACGGCCAAAATGCTTCTCATCCTGGCCTCAGTGGGTACATTTCTCTCGGTGGGCATCAAGCTGCCTTATTACACCTGGTTTCACACTCCCAAGAAAAAGCACCAGGTCAGACCTGTACCGGGGGGAATGGTGGCAGCCATGGCCATAACTTCCCTGCCCTGCATCTTTTT
>CAZHCY010000123.1:0-7539 GCA_964531185.1 uncultured Desulfovibrionales bacterium
CAGGTGGGTGACGGGAGAGCCAGTCCCCGTGCCTCATGCAAACGGCTAAACTGTTGCTTTAAGTCTTTTTCTTACATCAACCAGAAAACAGGCGCTGGGGTGCCCTGCTTTCTTAAAAAGGGCTGAACTGTTACCTTTATTTTAATTCAACCAGTTGACTGAAATGGAGAGCATTATGCTGAAAATACAGGATCTGCACGTCAATGTGGGCGACTCTGAGGTCTTGAAAGGAATCAACCTGGAAATTGAACAGGGAGAGACCTTTATTCTTTTTGGACCCAATGGATCAGGCAAGACATCATTGCTCATGACCCTTATGGGGTTTTCAGGATATGAGGTGACCAGCGGCAGAATCATGTTCAAAAATGAGGATATAACCCATATTCCCACCTATGAAAGGGCCAGAATGGGCATAGGCATGTCTTTCCAGAGACCGCCCACCATCCACGGGCTCAAGACCAGAGATATGATCCATCTGTGCGCCGGAGAAAGGAAAGTGGAGGTGGAAGAACTGGCCCAAAAAGTCAATTTGACCGGTTTTCTGGAAAGAGACATTAATTCCGGGTTTTCAGGCGGAGAAATCAAACGCTCCGAACTTCTGCAGCTCATGGCCCAGAACCCCAGCCTGGTCCTTTTTGATGAGCCCGAGTCAGGGGTTGATCTGGAAAATATGGCCCTTATCGGCAAGACAGCCAGGGACATTCTTAACGGTCCTCAGGAACCGGACAACCATACCTCTCTCAAACAAATCCAGTCCAAATATAAAACATCAGGACTCATTATAACCCATACCGGATACATTCTGGACTATGTCAATGCTGACAGAGGACAGGTCCTTTACGACGGAGTCCTCTGCTGCACGGCCCGGCCCAGGGATATTCTGGATCACATCAGCAAGTTCGGATACAAGGAGTGTGTAAGATGTCTAAACTGAACAACGCCGGAAGCGAACCCAAGGTAGACCTTGGCAGATATAATTTTGACCAGGGACAGGTCCCTGCCCTGGAAGATCTCAGACAGCTGAGCAAGGAAGACAAACAGAGGCTGATTATGGCCGGCGTGGACGCGGACAGCAGCCACACCAGCGGCAATTACCTGCACATAAACCATTCCAAGGTCCATTGCCGCTCCTGCCGGGAAGATGTGGAAATCATGGACATCAGGGAAGCCCTGGACAAGTACGACGGGCTGCCAGAGTACTACTGGCAGGCTGTGGACCGGGACAACGATGAATTCACCAGGGCAGCTGCTGAAAAAATCCACGGCGGATATTTCATCAGAACCGCCAGAGGGGCAGTGATCACCGAGCCTGTGCAGTCCTGCCTGTTTATCAAGGGTCAGGACATTGGCCAGAACGTGCATAATATCATTGTGGTGGAGGAGGATTCTGAACTGCATTTGATCACCGGATGCACCACTGCTGCCGACGTAAGCACAGCCCTGCACCTTGGGATTTCAGAGATATATATTAAAAAAGGCGGCAAGCTCACTTTCACCATGGTCCACAACTGGGGTGAAGAAGTCATGGTCCGTCCCAGAACCGTGGCCCTGGTGGATGAAGAAGGGGTCTTTGCCAGTAATTATATCCTCATGAAAAAAGTCAGATCCGTGCAGTCCTACCCTTCGGTCTTTTTGAACGGCCGGGGTGCTGTGGCCAGGTTCAACTCCATTCTGGTGGCCCCTCAGGGATCATATCTGAATTCAGGGAACAGAATTGTGCTCAATGCCCCTGAAACCAGGGGTGAAATCATTTCCAGAACCATAACCACCGGCGGAACAATCATTGCCCCGGGCATTATTGAAGGCAATGCTGTCCCGGCCAAGGGTCACCTGGAATGCAAAGGTCTGATCCTTACCGACGGCGTCATTCACGCCATACCCGAGCTCATTGGAACCGTGGCCGGAGTGGAGCTTTCCCATGAAGCTGCGGTGGGCAAAATCGCCCAGGAAGAGATTGAATACCTCATGGCCAGAGGCCTGGATGAAGACCAGGCCACATCCACCATTGTCCGGGGTTTTATGAATGTGGACATCATGGGCCTGCCCCAGGAACTCAGGCAGAGCATCGAAAAAACCATTGAAGAGACTGAAGAAGACATGTTCTGATTTAGACTCGTTTCTGGCAGTATAAAAAAAGGCTCCCTGGATACACCTGGGAGCCTTTTATTTTTCAGCTTCAAAAACAGCCCTGAATCATTATCCAGCCTGGTCGGCCGGCCTTGTTCTGCTCTCAGCTTCTTCTTCCTCATCTTCTTCCAGAGGCCTGAAGCTCAAGAGTACCGGACTGGCCACATATATGGAAGAATATGTACCCACCAGAACTCCCACAGTCAGAGCAAAGGCGAAATCATTGATTATCCCTCCTCCGAAAAAGAGCAGGGCCAGAACCACCAGCAGAGTTGTTCCAGAGGTGATCAGTGTCCTGCTCAGGGTCTGGTTGATGCTTTTGTTGATGGTCTCAGCCAGGGTAGGAAGGATTTTGCTGCGCAGGTTCTCCCGGATGCGGTCAAAAACAATAATGGTATCATTCAGGGAATACCCGATTATGGTCAGCAGAGCCGCCACTATGCTCAGATCAAACTCCCTGTTCAGCAAAGAAAAAATCCCCACCACAATGAGCATGTCGTGAATCAGGGCGGTTACAGCTCCAAGAGCATAGTTGAGCTTTAGATACCAGCAAAGCACAAGGGTGATCAACACTGCGGCAGCAATAAGAAAGCCCACAGGCACGGCCAGAAGCTGCAAGAGATACACTCCTAGGGCCAAACCCGCTGCCATAAAAGCTGAAACAAACCATTTCTGTTCAAACCGCCCGGAAATATAGATGGCAATAAACAGCAGGGCAAAAAACAGTGCTTTCAGGGCACTTTCCCGCAGGTCAGCCCCTACCTTGGGGCCCACCATTTCCAGGCGCAGAATTTCAAAGCTGTCCTGGCCGAAAGCTTGTTCCAGGCTGTCCTGAACAGCCTCACGGGCCTGGGCAGGAGCCAGCCCCTGATCTGAAATGCGCAGCAGAAAATGATTGCCCTCCTGGCCGCTGAAACGCTGCACCACCAGCGAAGGCAGCTGCTGGGGTTCAAGAACCGAGGACAGCTGTCCGGTATCCACCTGCTCATCCAGCTCGACCTGCATGATTATGCCCCCGGCAAAGTCAATGCCCAGACTGGGCCCGCCCTTTACAGCCAGGGACAAAAGACCGATGAGAATAATCAGGATAGACAGGGCATAAGCCGGCCTGCGCTTGCCAATAAAATCGTAGTTGGTCTCTGCTTTGAATATCTGAAAGCCCATTTAAATCCGCCTATAGAGTTTAGATGCCTGAAGGTTTTAGATATTAAAGGCAGTCCCCGGCCTGCGCCTGGAAACCCAGATGTCAAAAAGCACCCGGGAAACAAATATGGCCGTGAACATGGAAGCTAAGATCCCCAGGGTCAAAGTGACTGCAAATCCTCTGATGGGTCCGGTGCCGAACTGATAAAGGACCACAGCCGCAATTATGGTGGTCACGTTGGCATCCAGAATGGTCAGGGTGGCCCTGCTGTAGCCTTCCTCCACAGCGGCCCTGGGAGAAAGGCCGCGCCTCAGTTCTTCCCTGATCCGCTCAAAGATGAGCACATTGGCATCCACGGCTATGCCTATGGTCAAAATAATCCCGGCTATGCCCGGCAGGGTCAGAGTGGCCCCGAATCCGGCCAGCCCGGCCATAATCAGCAGTACGTTGAAGGCCAGCGCAATATCGGCCAGGATTCCGACAATGCCGAAATAAAGGATCATGAAAATGATCACCAGGGCTCCGCCGATCAATGCCGCGCTTACTCCCTTGTCAATGGATTCCTGACCCAGGGAGGGGCCCACTGTCCGTTCCTCCATTACATACACCGGAGCCGGCAGAGAACCGGCCCTCAGAACCACGGCCAGATCATGGGCCTCTTCCACAGCAAAATTGCCGGTTATACTGGCCCTGCCTCCGGATATCTTTTCCTGGATCACTGGCGTGGAGTACACCTTGTCATCCAGGACAATGGCCAGACGCTTCTGGACATTTTCCCCGGTTATCCGCTCAAATATCCTGGACCCTCGATTGTCAAAGGAAATGGCCACATAAGGCTGGTTGTACTGGTCAAAAGCTGTGCTGGCATCAGTGATGTATTCACCAGTAAGCACCGTGTCCGCCTTCAGAACCACTGTTCTTTCATCTTCAGTTCCGTCGGGATGTTCAGTAATTTGCTTATAAACCCTGCTCCCGGGCGGAACAATTCCTTTTTCAGCCTGTTCAGGATCAGCCTCTTCATCCACCAGCTTGAATTCCAGATGCGCTGTCTGGCCGATGATGGAGATGGCCCGCTTGGGGTCGTCCAGCCCTGGAAGCTGAACCTGAATCTCTCCATCCTCAAGCCTTCTGATATCCGGCTCAGCCACCCCGAATTGATCCACCCTGTTGCGGATGGTGGTAATGGCCTGATCCAGGGTCATATCCCTCAGTGTTTCCTTGTACTGACTGGTGAAATCAAGAGAATAGACAAGCCGGCCGTCCTCTTCCTCCTGTGTGGAAACCACCTGAAGATTGGAAAAATCATCCTGAATCAGGCTGTCCAGCTGGTTCTGCTGTTCAGGGCGCAGCAGGGTGAATTCAAGACGGCCCTTTTCTGACACACCAGGCCTTAAAACGATTATTTCCTGTGATCTGGCTTCTTCTCTGATGTCCTGACCTGTCTGGGCCAGAGAACGGTCCAGGGCCTTGTCCACTTCTACCCCCAGCTTGAGGTGGATTCCCCCCCGCAGATCAAGGCCAAGATTTATCTGTCTGTCCGGGAGGATGCCTCCCAGAAAAGAATCCCGCACAGAGGAGAAGGAAGGCAGAAAATAAATCAGACTGACCAGCAGCACCAGCAGGATGACTGGAATCTTCCAGCGCAGATTGGCTTTCATTATTTTTACCTTAAGTCTTTAATGAATTTCCGATTAAAACAGGGTGCACAGCACCGGCAAACCTGACTGCAGATGAACTGTCCGTCCGCCCTCCAGGGCAGCGAATTCAGCAGGTGAGTCATGATTTCTGAGCAGGACTCTGCCCAGGCTCGGCCAGGCCGGCAATATAGGCCCGGTTTGTCTTGACCTGGACCTTGTCTCCGATTTCAATGGTCAAAACGTCATTCTGGATGTCGGTAATCCGGCCGTAAAGCCCTCCATTGGTCAGAACATTGTCCCCTCTTTTCAGGTTGGCCAGAACCTGCCTGTGCTCCTTGGCCTTTTTCTGCTGGGGCCTGATAAGCAGAAAATAAAAAATGGCAAACATGAGAATCAGGGGAATAAAGGCGGTAAAGGGGTTCCCGGCTCCGGCCTGAGGGTCCCCGGTCTGGCCCGCGGCAAAGATAAAACTTTCAAAAAACATAATTCCTCCGGATTAAATTCAGATTAATTGATGCTGTTAACTATTTCCTGGACAAAATCTGAGTTGCTTACCCTAATTTACTGCGGTTGTCCATTGATAACTGCCGAGCATGGTCGGTTACTGATCCCAGAATTCTGCCTGCTCATCATAGGCCTGCTTCAGCTTTTCCATTTCTTTCTGCTCACGCCGGCCTTGAACAAGCTTTTCCGCTCTGTTGCGGTGAAAAGCTGCTTTTTCCGGCTGATTGGCAAAGATATGGGCATAAGCCATATGCAAATAAGCCATGAAATTATTGCCGTTTCTGCCGAAAATCCTGGCCAGGTGCTGGTGCAGCCTGGGATCTTCAGGCCTTATTTCCAGGGCCTGATCCAGATGCTCCACTGCCTGGGAAACTCTGCCGTCTTCAGCCAGGATGCGGGCATAGTAAAGCCTGGCTTCAGTATCATCAGGCCGCTGGGCAGCCACTTGGGACAGCAGCTGTTCTGCATTTTCCTGCCTGTTGAACCTGAAGTAAAAAATCCCGGCCTCCCGCTGAAAAAGAGGGTCTTTCTGGTCGCATTCTAAAAGCAGTTTGAAATTTTCTGCTGCCTGGCTGACCTTGTTCATCCTGGAATATACAATGCCCTTGCCCAGGTAATCCAGACAGGACCCGGATCTGTCAGCCTCAAAATTGGCCAGGGCAGTGTCAGGATCGGTATATTTGGCTCTAAGCAGGGTCTTCACCCTTTCAAACCGTCCAAAATCATCCTTATACCCTGAAGAATCGTAATTCATCCTTTTGAGGAGATCTTCCAGGTAACCGGCTCTTTCATCCATGCCTGGATGGGTGCTGAGATATGACGGGATTTCCCTGCCGGCAAACCACTGCATCCTGCGCATCCTGTCCATGGATGTAAGCATGGCTTCAGGATTGTATCCAGCCTCCATAAGATAGTTCATTCCTACCTGATCGGCTTCCCTTTCATCCTGCCTGGAATAGTTCAGAATCATGGACTGCGCTCCGGCCGCAGAGCCCATGGCCACGGCGCTGCCTTCCTCAGAGCCCAAGAGAGCACCGGCCAGCATGCCAATAAGGGTGCCGATGTTGATTATTTTGGATCTCTCAATATTTCCGGCTACATGACCCTGGGTGATATGAGCCAGTTCATGAGCCATTATTGAGGCCAGCTCAGCTTCGCTTTCCATCTGAAGAATCAGGCCGGAAAAAACAACCATATAGCTGGATACAGTGGCAAAGGCATTGACTGCGCTGTTTTCCACCACATCCACGGACAGGGGGAAAGGCTGGGGAGGGGCCGCCTGTTCAAGCCTTAAGGCAATTTTTTTGATATATCCTGCAATTTCAGGGTCTTCAATAAGGTTAAACCTGGACCTGACCAGGCGTCTCATTTTCTGACCCAGCTCAGCTTCATCGCTCAGGCTGAATTCGCCAAGCACTGAAGATTCTCCCGGCACTGGAAGGAAAAAAAGCACAAAAACAAGCAGTAAGTAAGGCGAGAATCTCTTGGAAAACATTGAACCCGGGCTATTTGTTCATCATATCCAGAAACTGCCTGTTGTTTTTGGTTCCCTTCATCTTATCCAGCAGAAACTCCATGCTGTCTATGGAATTCATGGGAGCCAGAACCTTACGCAGTATCCAGACCTTGTTCAGGGTCTCAGGCTCCAGAAGCAGATCCTCTTTTCTGGTTCCTGATCTGTTCATATCAATGGCTGGATAAACCCGCTTGTCAGCAAGGTGACGATCCAGATAAATTTCCATATTCCCGGTGCCCTTGAACTCTTCAAAAATCACCTCATCCATTCTGGACCCGGTATCAATCAGAGCTGTGGCCAGGATGGTCAGGCTGCCGCCTTCTTCAATATTGCGGGCTGCACCGAAAAAACGCTTGGGTCTTTGCAGGGCGTTGGAATCCAGCCCCCCGGACAGAACCCGTCCGGACGAGGGGGTTACAGTATTAAAGGCCCTGCCCAGCCTGGTAATGCTGTCCAGGAGAACAACCACGTCTTTTTTTCTTTCCACCAGCCGTTTGGCCTTTTCCAGGACCATGTCCGCCACCTGAACATGCCTTTGGGGCGGTTCATCAAAGGTGGAGCTGACCACCTCGGCCTTGACTGTTCTTTCCATATCTGTAACCTCTTCAGGC
>CAZHCY010000124.1:0-7496 GCA_964531185.1 uncultured Desulfovibrionales bacterium
TTTTTCTTCTTTTTTTACACCGCCCATAATATCTTCAGCAGTTACAGCAATATCTCCAGTGGCGGTGTCTTCCTGGATTTTGGCCACCTTGCCCTTGACCATGAGGACCTTATCGTCCTGTTGAATCTTGTTCAGGAATTTTTCGTATCTGCCCGGGGCTCTGAGATCTATGTAGTAGATTACAATCTCTGCATCCGGGTATTGCTCCCTGATGTAGGTACAGTGCTTAAGGGAAGCCATGCAGCAGATATAGGAGCAATAGTCCAGGTGATTCTGATCCCTGGAACCGGCGCACTGGACAAAGGCGATCCTCTTGGGCTCCTGGCCGTCAGAAGGACGCAGAATTTTCCCGTCTGTGGGTCCGGCCGGAGCAGCCAGCCTTTCCATCTGCATATTGGTAATCACGTTGGGGATCTGCCCCCCGCCCAGATTGGTCAGCTTGGTCACGTCGTAGGGAACCCATCCCGTGGCCAGTACTATGGAACCCACGCTTATGGTGATTTCCTTTTCCTTTTCCTCCAGATCAATGGCCTGATAGGCACAGGCTTCCACGCATTTGGCACAGGAGGTTCCTTCACAGACTTTCTCGTCAATGACATAGCGCATGGGAAAAGACATGAGATGCGGCCTGTAAATGGCCTTGGTCCTGCCCATGTCAAAATCATATTCACTGCTTCTTTCCACAGGGCAGACTTCCACGCACTTGTCGCAGGCAGTACAGTTGTTGTTTACGTATCTCGGCCTGAGCTTGATCTTAACGTCATAGTTGCCCGGCCCGCCTGATACGCTGACCACTTCGGCCATGGTGAAGTACTTGACCTTGGGGTTGTTTTTGATCCGCTGAAAATTTATCTCCAGGCCGCAGGTGGGAGGACAAAGCTTGGGAAAATAGTGTTTCAGCTGAGCCACACGTCCTCCGATATATGGCATTTTCTCCACTATAAATACCTCGTGGCCTACCTCCGCGGCTTCCAGGGCGGCGGTTATGCCGCTGAATCCGCCGCCGATTACCAGAATACTGCTATTGGACATTCTAAATCCTCCCTGATTATTTGCCTTATCTTACGAAAATGGCCTAAGGCCGAACTAAAACATCAGCACCCGCTGTTCAGCTCGGACTTAGACCATTAAAAAGGCTGCGGGCATAACTGCCCGCAGCCTGATATCAAGTGTTTAGTCCGGAATGATCTGGTAGTAAGGTCTCTTGAAGAAGTCTGTCTTCTTCTCTTCCGGATTGTACTTGGAGTTGGTGAAGCACTTCCATTCCTTGTCGTTGAGATCCAGGAAGTCGGAGCGATAGTAGAATCCGGGGTACCTGGTCTCTTTGCGGAACTTGATGTGCAGGACGTGCAGACGGACGGTCCACAGGCGATGGTAGTTTTCCCAGGCCCTCAGGAGCTCGTGCATGTCGCGTGCGCACAGCTTCTTGGAGTCTTCTTCCAGCAGGTCGAGATGCTTTTCGCAGACTTCAAGAAGGGTTTCGGAAGTGGTGTAGTATGTTGAGCATCCTCCGCCGTACTCATCAGTGTACTTGATGAGGCGCATCATAAAGTTGCGGGGAGTGATGTACTTGGGATTGATGTCAGGAGCTGTAGAGATGTTCTGGTTCTCCTGATAGGTGTACCAGGGCTGATAGATTTCCTTGGCCAGCTCTTCAGCGCTCTGCTTCAGAGTGGGCTTGAAATCTTTGTGATCCACACACCAGCGTACCATCTGCTTGCCGGCGATGCGTCCCTCGGCATGAGAGCCGGAGGAGAACTTATGCCCGGAAGCGCCAACGCCGTCAGCGCAGGTGAACAGACCGTTGACTGTGGTCATGCGGTTGTAGACCTTGCCATTGTCAGCCTTGACCTTGTAATCATCAGGCACCCAGTCTTCGTCCGGACCGGAAACCCAGATTCCGCAGCAGCCGGAGTGAGATCCCAGCAGATAAGGCTCTGTGGGCATAATTTCGGATCCAACCTTTTCAGGTTCGATATCCATGCAGGCCCACAGGTTGGCCTGGCCAACGCACATATCCAGGAAGTCTTCCCATGCTTCTGATTCCAGGTGCTTCTGCTCTTTCTTGGACAGCTCCTTGAAAGTGGTCTGCAGAGCGGTGGCGGTGTCCATGTAGATGGGACCGCGTCCTTCCTTCATTTCCTTCATCATCATGTGGTTGCGCAGACAGGTGGGAATGATCTGGCCCTTGGCATAGCCCTGGGCTTCGTAATCCTTGAGCATGTCCCTGTTGGTCACGCAGTAGTCTTCGCCCTTGGCATTGGTGGCTTTGGCCTTGAAGAGCAGAAACCATGCTCCAACCGGTCCGTATCCGTCCTTAAAGCGGGCGGGTACGAATCTGTTTTCCATCATGGTCATCTCAGCGCCCACCTGAGCGCACATGGTATAGGTGGAACCAGCGTTCCAGACCGGATACCAGGCACGGCCCATACCTTCACCAGTGGACCTTGGACGGTAAACGTTTACCGCACCGCCGCAGGCTACCAGAATGGCATTGGCTTTGATGATGTATACTTTGTTCTCGCGGACTGAAAAACCAACAGCACCAGCAATGCGGTTGGGCTCATTGGCATCCAGCAGCAGCTTAACAATGAACAGACGCTCAATGTAGTTGTCCTGTCCAATGGCGTTCTTGGCTGCTTCAGCAACGATTACCTTGTAGGACTCACCGTTGATCATGATCTGCCAGCGGCCGGACCGAACCGGGGTAGCGCCGGTGCGCAGGGACATGCCTTTTTTCTTGGCCTGGGCGCCGTCAAGGTTTTTGCCGTTCTCATCTTTTACCCAGCAGGGAAGCCCCCACTCCTCGAAAAGATGCACGGAATCGTCAACGTGACGACCCAGATCAAAAATCAGGTCTTCGCGAACAATGCCCATGAGGTCGGTTCTCACCATGCGGACATAGTCATCAGGATCATTTTCGCCGATATAGGTATTGATGGCGGAGAGACCCTGGGCAACAGCACCGCCTCTTTCCAGGGCGGCTTTGTCCACCAGCAGGTAGCTCAGATTGTGAGGATCAGCCCACTTTTTGACTTCAACTGCTGCGCCGCAATTGCCCATGCCGCCGCCGACCATGAGAATGTCTTTTTCAAGTTCCACTATTTCCGGCTCGGCAAGGGGAATACCGATATTCTGGCTCTTAGATGGAATGACTGGCATAAAAATACCTCCTTAAGAATTGTTCTTTTGTCGTAGATTATCTGTTTCCAGCTTCACAAGAGGGCTCAAACCAGCACTGGGTGAGTTCAGGCTGATCAACATCAAACTTCTTGCCGAGCACCTCTTTGGGCTTGGCCAGTTCAGTCTCTGTGAAGAGCAGCTCGCTTTCCAGATCGCCAGGTTCAGGCTTGCCTTCATAAGGCTTGATGGAGCCTTCTTCAGTGGTTCTGATGGGGAATTTGAAGCGCTTGATATTTCCGTTGCGGAACTGGATGGTCCACATGATGTCGGTACCGCTGCGCATGGGGATGGAAGTACCGCCCATGGGAGCAAAGTCGCCGTAGGGACGGGCTTCTATGGCGCCCTGAGGGCAGATCTTTACACATGAATAGCATTCCCAGCAAGCATCCGGCTCCTGATTATAGGCCTTCATTTCCTCAGGATCGAGGATCATCAGGTCGTTAGGGCAGATGTACATGCATGCTGTCTTTTCTCCGCCCTTACAGCCGTCGCACTTTTCCGGATTTACAAAGGTTGGCATAATGTTCCTCCTGATTGTAGGTTTTTTTATATACCATTGCCATGCCCGCAATGGGCAATTTCAGCGGTTACGGAACTTATCCGCCCGCTTCCTCAACAAAGCCTTTTGTGGATTCAATAGAGGTAATGCGGATCTATAACCGCCTTCAATTTTCTTTGTCAAGGAAAATCAGGAAGCCGGAGGGCTCTAATGCCTCCGGCTCCAGCAAGCTGATGACTACTTCATTTCATCGCCGGAAGCGGCTTTCTGCATCTTGATCTCAACCTTTTCGGTCAGACCTTCGTAGTAATCGCGCAGAATCTTGAGCACCTCGTCTCTGCCGAAATGATCAGGCACTGGCTGACCTTCGGACAGGGCCTTGCGCAGTTTGGTTCCGGAAAGGATTACCCTGTCTTCCTTGGTATGGGGGCAGGTCTTCATGGAGGCCATGCCGTCGCACTTGAAGCAGTAGAAGGTCCAGTCGATCTTCATGGGTTCGCAGAGCAGAGCCTTGCCCGGATCTACTTTGCAGCGCTCTTCCTCAGTGGCATATGGAATGCGGTCGAATATTTCCTGAGCCTCGAACAGGGTGTAGAAATCGCCCACACCTGCATGGTCGCGGCCGATGAGCATATGGGATACGCCGTAATTCTGACGGAATGTGGCATGCAGCAGGGCTTCCCTGGGACCGGCGTAGCGCATGTCCAGGGGATATCCGGCCTGCAGCACGTAATCCTTTACAAAATACCCCTCAATAAGGGTCTCAATGCATTCCAGGCGGACATCAGCTGGAATGTCGCCGGGCTTGAGATTGCCGATCAGAGAATGTATGAGCACGCCATCGCAGATATCAGCTGCAATCTTGGCCAGATGCTCATGGGAGCGGTGCATGGGGTTTCTGAGCTGCAGGGCAGCGATCTTGGACCAGCCGCGGTCTTCAAAGACCTTTCTGGTCTCTGCCGGACGCATGTATGAGCCGCGGTACTTGGGATTGGTGGGGTAGTCCCCTTCGGAAAGAACCTTTACCGGACCGGCCAGGCAGAATTCCTTCCTCTGCATAACCTTCTGTACCCCCACATGATCTTCAAGGGCAGTCTTCAGAAAATCGCCCTGGGAATCTTCGCCGTTGCCCTTATAGACCATTTCGGCTTCCCACTTTTTATCTTCTTCGCTCATGGCGTATTTTTCTTCAATCTTCATGGTGGCGTAGACTTCGCCTTCGCATTCCAGAGTGATCTCGTCGCCTTCATTGATGGCTCCGGCATCCTCTTTGGAAACAGAGAGCATTACCGGCACAGGCCAGAAAGTCCCGTCAGCCAGAGTGAAGTTTTCGCAGACAGACTTCCAGTCTTCTCTTTTCATGAAGCCGGTCAGAGGACTGAAACCTCCGATGCCCATCATTATCAGGTCGCCCTTTTCCTGAGGGTGAATCTCAATTGTTTTCAGGCCCTGGGCCTTTTTCAGTTCCGCTTCTTTTTCTGCCCCTTCCAGAAGGCAGATGGTCAAACCTTTTCCTCCATGAGGGGGTACCAGCTTGGACATGTGTAAAACCTCCTTAAATTGTTTCTTTTAAAATCAATTCCCTTGTGAATTTATGAACATACTAACGATGAACTCCTGAACATGCAAGCATTATTTTTATTGGGAAAAAAGACATGAATGATGAATCGAGAAGAACAGACCACCGGATAAAACCTCTTAGCGGATAAATTTATACCCCACTACCCTCTTTTTTTAAAAATGGCAACCAGTTTTTAAAAAAATGACAGGAAATGAAAATATTCAGTTGCTACAAGGGGATAGGCCAACATTTCCCCTTTTTCGGAAAAGGATTTTCCCTCAGGAAAAACCAAGCCGGCCCAAAAATTTTTCTAGGTTAAAAACCCTGAAAACAAGCGCTTTTTTTCACATAAAGCAGCATGTCTGCAAAAGCTTCCGGGCGGCACTTCAAATGGGACTTTAAACCTTTACCCCCTTAAGCACCGGCAGGTTCTTTTCTGGTAGCACTCGTTAAACTTTAATGTTTTTTTATTGCTATTTTTTTAATTTATATATACAGGCTTTGTAGCAGCTCAGCCCTTTGCATGAGACACGGCTTCCTGCCCGGAGGCGGCGCCCGAAGGGGGACCGGCTCTCCCAGAGCTTGTTTTTCCAATTCTGTGTTTACATAAATAAAAAGTAGCCTTTCAGGGGGGCTAAATGGCGATTGCCTGCGCCCCTAGTATGGGGACTGTCCCTGGGCTTTGTACTGACTGAATTGGTGCACTGATTTCCCTGCGCCGGCAAAGTTTTAATTAGCTGCATTAATCGGCTTGCGGGACTGTGCCCATGCCGCTTTCCGCGCCCCCTGAATGGTTACTATTTATAACATGCCCCTGGGGAGCCTTGTTTTCCTTAAAAAGGGCTGACCTGTTACAATATTTAATTTTCAGGCAGGTCCCGCCCTTTGCTCTGCTGCAGGGCTCTGCCTGATGATTGGGTCTGCACGGCCCCCTTGGTCACAGCACTTTTAATTTCCAGTCCAACCTTTAATACTTTTGGAGAAGCCCATGCCAAACTTCAGACTAAAGCCCAAAAAATCCCTTGTGATTCTTTTTCTGGTCCTGATTTGTATTGCCGGCCAGGACTCATTCATGCCGGGCAGTAAAGCCCTGGCTGTCTCCATCACCGATCTCATGGGCAGAACCCATGATCTGCCTGAAAACATAGACCGGGTCATCTGTTCCGGGTCAGGATGCCTGAGACTTCTGACTTACCTGCAGGCCCAGGACCGCATTGTGGGAGTGGACAGCGCAGAAAAAAACGGTCTGCCCTTCAGCCTGGATGCCCGGCCTTATGCCATTGCCAATCCCCAGTTCAAGGGCTTTCCTCTTTTCGGAGAATTCAGGGGGCATGACAGCCCTGAACTCATAGCCGGCCTTGACCCCCAGCCCCAGGTTATTTTCAAGACATATGCATCCAGAGACGGAGGAGTGGATACCCTTCAGGAAAAAACAGGCATCCCGGTCATAGCTCTGGGTTACGGCAACCTGACCTACAGGCGGGATGAACTGGACAAAAACCTGCTCATCATGGGACGGGTTCTTGGCCTGGAAGACCGGGCCAGGGAAGTGATCTCCTATTTTGATGACCTGGAGCAGGACCTGAAAAAAAGGACCCAGGACCTGCCTGAAGACAAAAGGCCTGTTGTATATGTAGGCGGCGTGGCCCAGCGGGGAGGGCACGGCTTCCAGGCCACTGAACCCACCTATGCCCCCCTGGAATTTCTGCAGGCCAGAAATGCGGCTTCCGAGCTCACATCCCCCCGGAAGAGGGTTGACCACGCCACTGTTTCCAAAGAAAAAATCCTGGTCTGGGACCCGGATATCATTTTTGTTGATCTTTCCACCAGCAGACTGGAAGGTATGGCCAACGGCCTGGACCAGCTGCGCACCGATCCCTCCTATTCCATGCTCAAGGCTGTGCGCAATAACAGGGTATACGGGCTGTTTCCCTACAAATTCTATACCCAGAACTTTGACAACATCTTTGCCAACGCTTACTTCATGGGCAAAGTCATTTACCCGGAACGCTTCCAGGACATTGATCCCCTGCAGAAAGCGGAACAGATCTCTGAGTTTCTGAACGGAGCCCCGGCCTTTGAAATCATGAACAAATACTTTGACGGACTGGCTTTCAGCAGGATCAGGATGGACTGATTCAGCTGTCCCCGCCCGGAATCCTGGCGGGGACAGCAGCTCCATTGAGCCCGCCTCTTCCTCATTCTTCATTTTTTCCCCATGCCCCATGCCTCTTCCCCATGCCTCTTCCTCAT
>CAZHCY010000125.1:0-7446 GCA_964531185.1 uncultured Desulfovibrionales bacterium
TAATAAATCCATCAGGTTTATTGATACCTGAATCTGCACTCCCATAACACATGGAGAATTCATGTTCGGAAAAACCTTTTCATACCAGAATCAAAATGACTGGCCGTCCATAAAGGCCTGGCTCGCCAGAAGAATGCACCTGGATCTGTCTGTGGAAGGTCCTGTTCGGGAAATCCTGGAAAAAGTAAGCACTGGCGGGGACAGAACTCTGGTGGATTATACCCGCCGCTTTGACTGCCCTGATTTTGAAGTCTCCGACCTCAGGGTCTCCGGGGAAGCCATCAGCCAGGCTGCCCGGAAAGTAGATCCCCACGACATGGACATCATCAGCCAGGCAGCTGACAGAATTAAAGCTTTTCATGAACAGCAGCAGCAGAAGTCATGGTTCATGACTGATGAAGACGGGGCGGTCATGGGCCAGATGGTCAGCCCGGTTTACAGGGCCGGCCTGTATGTTCCAGGAGGCCAGGGAGGATCCACACCGCTTATCTCCAGCCTGCTCATGAATGCTGTTCCGGCCAGAGTAGCCGGGGTGGAATCCATCTGCATCATGTCCCCGCCCACACCGGAAAAGACCCTGAACCCTTACCTTCTGGCCACAGCCAGTCTGCTGGGCATTGACGAAATTTACATGTGCGGTTCGGCCTGGGCCGTGGCAGCCATGGCTTATGGAACAGAATCCGTGGATAATGTGGATATCATTGCCGGGCCTGGCAATATCTTTGTAACCATTGCCAAAAAGATGCTGGTGGGGCAGGTGGGAATCGACATGATCGCCGGCCCCAGTGAGGTGGCAGTTCTGGCGGATGAGAATGCTGATCCTGGATATATTGCTGCTGACCTTCTGTCCCAGGCTGAGCACGATCCCCTGGCTGGAACCTATCTCATCAGTCCGGATCCAACATTGCCTGAGGCAGTTTCCAGCCAGCTGGAAAAGCAGCTCTTCGTCCTGCCCAGAGGGGATACCGCCAGAAAGGCCCTGGCTGACTGGGGAGTTTCCTTTACCGTGCCTGATCTGAAAACCGGCATTGAACTGTCCAACTTCATTGCTCCTGAACATTTTGAACTGTGCCTGGATGACCCCTGGTCTTATCTTGGCCTGGTCCGCAACGCAGGAGCAGTGTTTTTGGGCCCGCACACTCCTGAACCCGTGGGTGACTATTTTGCCGGTCCCAATCATGTCCTGCCCACCCTGAGTACGGCCAGGTTTTCTCAGGCCCTTTCAGTGCATACCTTTCAGAAAAATATAAGTATTCTGTCTTCCAGTCCAGCCTACATGGCCAGACATGGAGCCAAAATTGCCAGAATGGCCAGGCTTGAGGGGCTGGAAGCCCATGCCCGGAGCATTGAGCAAAGACTTAAGTGATACAGGAATTAGCCTTCAAAATAGTCCCCCAGCTTCCGGCTGACCAGACATACATTTCAGCAGGACAAGAAGACAATGAAAGTTTTATCCAGCACCGCCATTGCAGAGTATGCTCTCTTATCCAGGGGCAAAGTCAGAGACATATATGAAATTGATGCCCAAACCCTGCTCATAGTCACCACAGACAGAATGAGCGCCTTTGATGTGGTCATGAATGAGCCCATACCATTCAAAGGTGCGGTTTTGAACCAGATCACCCTGTTCTGGATGGACATGTTCAGGGATTTAAGTGAAAACCATATTAGATCAGAAGAAGCAAGGGATTTCCCGTCCAGCCTGAACCGTTACAGGGATGAACTGGCAGGTCGTTCAGTTCTGGTCAAAAAAGCCTCTCCTCTGCCTGTGGAATGCATTGTCCGGGGCTATATAACCGGTTCAGGATGGAAGGATTACCTGAGAACAGGCCGGGTCTGCGGACATACTCTGCCTGAAAACCTGGAAAAGTCCCAGAAGCTGGAGGAGCCGCTGTTTACTCCCTCCACCAAAGCGGATCTGGGAGAACATGACCAGAACATCAGCCAGGCCCAGGCTGCCCGGCTTATGGGACAGGAAACCGCCCAGGCAGTAAAAGATCTGTCCCTGGCCATATACAGACAAGGCCGGGACTATGCCGCACAGAGAGGCCTCATTGTGGCGGATACCAAGTTTGAGTTTGGTCGTATTAACAACCGGCTGATCCTCATAGACGAGGTTCTGACCCCTGATTCATCCAGGTTCTGGCCGGCTGAGGAGTACCGGCCGGGGCAGGATCAGCCAAGCTTTGACAAGCAATACTTGAGGGACTGGCTGGAAAATACCGGCTGGGACAAAAACCCCCCTCCTCCGAATCTGCCGGAAAACATTGTTCAAAAGACCAGTGAAAAATATCTGCTGGCCTACAGGCTTCTTACCGGCCGGGAACTGCCCTGTTCCTGACCGTTATTTGTTAAATTATTCTTTTTGTTTTAAGTTTTGTTCTGGTCTGTTTCAATCAATTTTTTCAGACTTTACGGACTTGAGGCTCATGAACCGCAAAAATATGTTACAAATTACAGGCCATGGAGGACTAAATGCTTTTAAAGGATAAAAAGGCCCTGATATTCGGCGTAGCCAACAACAAAAGCCTGGCTTATGCAGTAGCTGAGATTTTCAAGAAAAACGGCGCTTCCCTGGCCTTCAGCTATGTCGGGGAATCCCTGAAAAAACGGGTTGAGCCCATAAGCCTGGAACTGGGCGGTGATTTTATTTTTGACTGCGATGTGACCCAGGATCAGCAGATAAAATCAGCAGCCGACCTGGTCCGGGACAAATGGGGACAGGTGGATGTGCTGGTTCATTCAGTGGCTTTTGCCAACAGGGATGATCTTCAGGGGCGGTTCATTGAAACCTCCAGGCAGGGCTTCAGCCTGGCCCTGGATGTCTCGGCTTATTCCCTGACCGCCCTGTGCCAGGCTTTTGAGCCTTTATTCTCCCGGAACGCGTCAATTATGACCATGACCTATTATGGTTCCCAGAAAGCAGTCACCAACTACAATGTCATGGGGGTAGCCAAGGCTGCCCTGGAGGCATCTGTACGCTATCTGGCCGCAGACCTGGGTCAGGCCGGCATCAGAGTCAACGCCATCAGCGCTGGACCATTGAAAACTCTGGCTTCCTCGGGCATATCCGGCTTTAAGACCATCCTGAGTACCATTGAAGAGCGGGCCCCTCTGAAAAGAAACATCACCCAGGAAGAAGTGGGCAAGGCTGCTCTGTACCTGGCTTCTGACCTTTCATCCGGCACCACAGGTGAAATCCTTTATGTGGATTCCGGATATAATATCATGGGGATCTAAGTCCTTTTAAGGAGCTTTTTTATGACCATCATTATCATGCTTGTGGTTTTTCTGATCATCTGGTTTATCCTGGCCAAAATACTCTTTCCAGGGGGAATCGGGGGCTGAGCTCCCTCCAGGTCCGACAGCTGCCGGGTGCAGCAAAACCGCACAGCCTCCAGAAAGGGCAGAAAAAAAAGATAGCCTGGATTCAGCTTAGTACATTGACTTGACAATTCTTTAAATATCACCTTCATTATTTCTCAATCCCCAGGTCAAATTCCAGGACCCTGGGCCCGGCCTTGAGGCCCACCTGTTGACCCGGCTTTTTGGAAAAATCCTTTATTTACGCGCATAATCTCAGATCCGGACCAACAACAATGTTTGCCAAACATTGTTGTTGGATCCAGGTACTTTTGTTTTTCATTTTTTTTGGTTAAGGGACAGCTTGGTGTCAGAAAACAGCACGGCAAACCGGCTGAATAAATATTTTGACCAGCCTGGCCTGAATCAGCTTCTCCCTTCCGGCAGGCCAGGTTTTTCAGGAGGCATCATGAAAAAGTCCAGCCATGACAGTGAAAAAAAAGACCAGTGCCCATACCCTTCCGGTGCGATCAGTTATGAGCTGATCATGGGTATCTGTAACGAATGCATCTGGGATTGGGACCTTGTCGCTGACAAGGTCAGACTGAGTCCCTGCTGTGCCCGGATGCTCGGCTACACCCTGGAGGAACTTTGCGGACCTGTGAGCATCTGGCAGAGCCTGATTCATAAGGAGGACTTGCCGGCTGTTCTCAAAGCTCATCAGGAATGCATTGAAAACTTAAGCAGCTTTTTCAATGTTGAATTCCGCATGCGGACCAGAAGCAGGGAATGGCTGTGGCTTTTGGGTCGAGGCAAAGCTGTCCGGCGCGGACCTGACCAAAAGGCCCTGAGAATCATGGCCAGGCACTCAGACATCACCCCTCTGAAAAAATCACAGCAGAAACTTCAGGAGGCCTATGTCATGACCCGGTCCATCCTGGACAGCATCAATGCAGTCATCACCGTAATAGACCTGGAAAGCCATGAAGTGCTTTTCATCAACCGCAGGGGCAGGGCCATGTTCGGAGACATCACCGGAGGAAAATGCTGGAAAAATATGCAAATGGGCCAGACCAGCCCCTGTCCTTTCTGTCCAAATCATAAGCTCATGGACTTAAACGGATTTCCCACAGGCGTACTCAGGTGGGAGTGCCACAACCAAAAAGTGGATAAATGGTTTGACTGCCATGACCTGGCCGTAAAATGGATTGATGAAAGAATGGTCAAGGTGCAAAGCGCCATTGATATCACTGCCAGGAAAATGACAGAAGAACATGACATGGAAAAAGAACATGATTCTGAAGACCAGGTTTACAGCACAGCCCATATGGCAGACCGGAAAAATCTGCGGATCCACCCCAGTAATAGACTCCGGCAAAACCTTTTGTCTGCCTGAAGAAAAATACCAGAACTGCAAGGGATTACCAAAAAAGCGGCTTTTTGGTCTTTAGTGCATGCCGGCTTTCCAGGCCCAAGCAACGATCTTCAAGGATAAGTGTAACAGTTCAGCCATTTGCATGAGGCAAGTGGACTGGCTCTCCCAGCTCTTGTTTTTTCCAAGTCTTTTTCTTACATCAACCCAAAAACAAGCGCTGAAGTGCCTTGCTTTCCTTAAAAAACAGCTGAACTGTTACTTAACCTTTAACCCCCAACTTCTGGAGGCCATACAAAGACTTAAAATATGAACATTCAAATCAACAAGAAAACGCATTCTCCCCTGTATCTGCAGATTGTCTCCCAGCTGCGGGATGCCATCATCAACCATGAAATCGACCCAGCCACCCAGCTTTTGTCACAAAGAGACATGGCCAAAAAATTGAATGTCAGCCGGGGCACCATACGCAGGGCTTTTGCCAAACTGGCCGAATACAACTTAATTGACCCCCCGAAAGGCAAAAACTCTCCTCCGCCGAAAATTCAGCAGTCCGTCGCCAGAATGATGAGCTTTTTCAGTGACATGCGCGAGAGAAACATGAACCCTGAATCACAACTGATATCAGTCAGGGAAGCAGATCCGCCTGGAGAAGTTTTTGCTTTTCTGGAAAGCAGCAATGACCCCATCATTCGCATTGAACGTATTTTCAAGGCCAATGATGTGCCCTATATTCACCAGATAAAATATCTAAAATGCAACTTGTGTGAAAAACTTCAGGAAATTGGTCACCTGAAATCTGAAAATGACCTAAAATTCATGGATGAATGCGTGAAATGCTGGAAAAGCGCAGACTTGAGCATTGATCTGGAGATTTTGAAGGATGGAAGGTATGAACAATACGGATTTGAAAAAGGCTCAGCAGTTTTTCTGGTCAAATGGAGGGTCAGAACCAGAAGAAATTATCCCCTGAGCTTTTCATATTCCAGATTCAGGTCAGATCTTTACACTTTCAAGTTTCAACTTTCCAATTATTTTTACCAGGAACACTGATCAGCTCCGGGCAGAACCAGGCTTGGACCAGAAGGACGGCAAAAAGGATCAGGGCTAAGGGGCATAGAGCAGAAGACAGAGGGCGGAGGAGCATTACCCGTTTGTAAATTTCGAGAAAATTCAGGAAATTCAGGTCAGGCACGGGGACTGTCCCCTGGGTGGATAAACCTGTTTTTTTATATTCAAAGCAAACCTGAGTCTTTATCATTTACAACCAGGTAATATACCCATTTAAAGGTGGCAGGGGGAGCCGGCTCTCCCTGTGCTTGTTTTTTATGTCTGTGTTTACATGAATAAAAAACAGGCGCTGGGATGCCTGTCCCCTGCGCCCTTAAAAAGGGCTAAACTGTTATCAATTTCTAAAATCTTTGCTTTTACTGACATCTCATAACAGGCTTCTGACTTCTGCAACTGAATAACATGATTTTTTGCAGTCAAATCTGATGTACTGCTGCCTTAATACAGCCTGTTCAAATCATTTGGCTTCTGCATACTTGCGGATGCTTTTCAAGCGCTTTGGACCAATACCGTTAATTTCCTGGAGTTTTTCAATATCATCCAGGGGGCGCATGGCGATAATTTCTCTTGCCCTCTCCTGGCCGATATGCGGCAGGGTCTGCAGTTCTTCCAAGGTGGCTGTGTTCAAATCCAGCTTGCCATTATCTGAACCGACTGGATCTTCAGGGATCATTTTATCCGGAAGACTGGTGTCCTCATGGTGCTCAAGCATATGCAGGCCGGCAAAATCTCCAAACACCTCCAGCATCCTGTCCTGCAGCACAGTACGCGGGCCCTGTCTCAGAATAGCTTCATCTGTCTGCAGAAGAAACTCGGGAAGCTGCTCATCTTGCATACTGCCGGCCAGACGGGCAGCCAGTATGGACAGAACCGCCAGTTCTTTTCTGGGACCAAAGGCAGCATAAGCTCTGCATTGCTCCAGGACAGGCGCTGTCCTGGGCAGGGATGGCCTGACGCGCTGCAGGTGACCTTCCAGCCGGGCCGTATCCTGGTCCAGGATTGAGAGCATTTCTGTTGACTTCATCCCCCGGCCCCAGGCGGCAATGATCAAAAAAATCCCCGCAGCCAGCTCTTCTTCCTGCCAGGATTTAATCTCGCTGCCCATAAGGCATTCCAGCCTGGCTGCTTCTCTGGACAGCCTCCAGTTGTCCCACCGGCGCATCAGTCCCTTTGCAGCATAAGGACAGGCTGCCCAGGCCCGGTACACTACACCTGGTATAAGCACAATAATTTCAAGGAGACGGATCAGTAAATTGATTGCAGCTTGCAGTAATGCCCCAATTGTCATGAAGATCATGTAAAAAATCTCTAAGTACACGACAAAAAATAATTCTCAGTTGTTAGCAATTTTGATATATAATATTTAGGCGTATATTGTTAAAAATGCAAAGCTTTGTAATGCTTAAAATCTTGAAGGATGCCTTAAAAGTCATTTTTTGCTGTAAAATCATTGCAACGGCCTAATATAGATCAAATTAACACATACATACTATACACTCTAAAGGACATTTAAAAATAAATATTGCATTATTAGCGATACATTATATAGTTATACATTTAACAAAAGGATGTATAACTATGTTAAACTTCAATGCTTTGGCTGATGCTTTGAGTAAACATATCGTATGTAACAAATCAAGATTGCATTTTATCTAAGTACACGACAATAATCGAGCAACCCGTTGAAATTGCTTGAGTTT
>CAZHCY010000126.1:0-7415 GCA_964531185.1 uncultured Desulfovibrionales bacterium
GTCTTGAGCAAAACAGGCTGGAATATGAACTGCAGATTCTCAAGATAGTCACCGTGGGCTGGAGTATTGCCTTTTTTCTGGAAAAAGAGCCGGTGAAAAAGCCTTTGCTGGAGGCCTACTGGCAGAATATGAACGAGCTGGCCAGCAATCTGTCTCAGGCCACGGCAGTGATGATCTCTAAAGATGTTGACTACTTTCAGGTGATCAAAACCAGGATGGATGATTATGTACAGGCTGCGGCCCGAGGAAAAGGGAAAGACCCGGCTTCAGCCATTGGTTTGGAATTTGCCTGTCATTGCGGGGATCAGGACAGCATTTTCGCTTCCCTGGCCGGGGGCAAACTGTTCATGAATGTCTGCCGGGGGGTGAAGGATTACATGGAAGCAGCCGGTTTTGATGTCCGGGGCGTGCATCCCGGCGGCCAGGAAGACAAAATTTTAAAAGATTGAGGTGAGTATGAGTATCAGGCTGAAAAAGGGGTTTTATGTTCTGATTCTGGCCGCAGTGATGGCGGGTGGTGCGCTTTTGTATATGAAGTATGCAGACAGGGAAGCGCCGGTGGTCAGCATTGGGCCGGATCAGAAATTTGCAGGCAGTGATCAGGTCCTGACCATTGCTGTATCAGATCAGGGACTGGGGCTTAAAACCGTGCAGATAAAAGTGGTCCAGAATGACGAAGTGGTCCTGGACAAGGAAGAGCAGTTTAAGGACAGGACCCAGGAATTTGAGACTGAACTGGAACTGCCGGGCCTGGATCAGGGTGAATTCAGGGTAAAGGTTAGCGCCCTGGACAGATCCATTATTAACTGGGGCAAGGGCAACAGGACTGAATATTCCAGAAGCATGATCCATGACAGCCTTCCGCCCAGCGTTTCTGTGGTCAGCACAGCCCACAACCTGAATCAGGGCGGTGCCGGGCTGATAGTATACACTATGTCGGATGATGCAGTGCAGAGCGGGGTCATGGTTGCGGATTACTTTTTTCCCGGGTTTGAGCAGCCTGACGGGAATTACTACTGCATGTTTTCATTTCCCTATGATGCAGATCCAGAATCCGATATCCCCAGGATAAGGGCTGTGGACAGGGCTGGTAATGAAAGGGTCGCAGGGTTTTATTACCATGTAAATGCCAGGGAATTTCGCCATGACAGGCTGAATATCAGCGATAATTTCCTCAGATCCCAGATGCCTCAGTTTGAAAGCGATTTTCCGGACATAAAAGATCCCCTGGAGATTTTTCTGGCTGTGAACAGCGACCTGCGCCGGAAGAACCGGAAACAGGTTCAGGACATAGGCCGCAAAACCGATCCAGCCCTGAATATTTCAGGCCGGTTTGCAAGATTGGCCAATTCCGCCAGCATGTCGGGTTTTGGCGATCGCAGAGTTTATTACTATAAAGGAGAAGAGATTGACCGTCAGCGCCATGTGGGGGTGGATCTGGCCTCCACCGCCCAGGCTCCGGTGCCTGCGGCCAGCAGCGGCAGGGTGGTGTTCACCGGGAATATCGGGATTTACGGCCAGACAGTAGTCCTGGATCATGGCCTGGGCCTGCAGACCCTTTATGCACACTTAAGTTCCATTGATGTGACTGAGGGCGATCTGGTGGAAAAGGGGCATACTCTGGGCCGGACCGGAACCACAGGTTTGTCTGTGGGGGACCATCTGCATTTTGAAGTGCTGGTATCCGGAACTTCAGTCAACCCGGTTGAATGGTGGGATGCCAGCTGGATTGAAAACAATATCACCTCCAAGCTGCCTGGATGAGCTTGTGATGCGGCTTGAAAAGTCAGCCAATATCCTGACTTTGGCGGAGGGAACTGCTTTTATCCAGGGGTTTGCCAAAACGGCTGCTGCCAGGCAATGACCGTGGAAATCCTTTTTTGAATTCTTGGGCCTTTTTGTGCCCGGCTCTCAAGAGCCAGGCACAGTCGGCCGGAATCAAAGGATTCTAATGATATTTTGCAGGTCCAGTTCCCGGGCTGCCTGCTGGATTTGTTTTTCACCGCCCATGATGCAGATCATGCCAGGATGATTTTTAAGACCAGAGTCCATGGACCTGCCGAATTCTTTGAACTGTTCCGGACCTGAATCCAGGATCTGGCTGCGGATGTTCTGCCGGTAAGCATGGTCTATGCCGGCCAGATACCTGACAGCCGAAGAAAAGCCCCTGGCATCGGGCAGCTGGTAGGAGTCCATATCTCCGATGGCTCCGATGACAGCCTTTTCCACCTCATCTTCCTTTACTCCCTCACCTGCCAGAAACGCCCCGGATCCGTCAAAGGCCCTGAGAGTTTCCAAAGTGTTGGGATCCCGGTATGAGGCAAAAGTCATGATGTTGGCCAGGTGGTCATAGCTTCCAAAGGCTCCGTATGCTCCGCCCTGGACCCGGATCTGGTCCCAGAGCCAGCTGGCCCTGAGAAATCTTGTGGCTGCCAGGCCGGAACCGTGAAAGGTGTAGCCTGAGCTGCTCATATCCACGGCTTTGCCCACATAGTTGATCTGAGCCGGGATTATCAGACCCTCGTGTCCGCTGTCGCAGCAGGATTTCCAGACGGATTTGGACATTTTGTGCTCAGGCAGGCTGTTGATGAACTCCTCTATCTCTGCAAATGTCCGGCTGAAAAGCGGTTCCTCGGAGGTTATATTCATGAACAGGGCCTGTTTGTGGAACAGGCGGAATCTGATGTCCTTGAGGGAGGTGAGGACGCTGTCCCAGTCTTTTTCCACAAGGTCAGCAAGATGGCGCAGAAAAAACAGATAAGATATGCCGGACATGTGCTCCTGGGCCCAGTCTGCTTCGCTGTATCTGGATTTAAGCCTCATGCCCACAAATCGGTGCCCAGCCGGAATCAGGCTGTGCTCCATGCCAGATTTTTCCTCCAGGACCAGCTGTCTGAACCTTTCCTGGTTATCCAGGTTTACGTTTTCCAGGATATCTTTGAAAATATCCAGAAGGTCGGGTATGTTTTCAGGCAGTGATTTGCTTCTGAGAAACAGGCGGCAGGAGCTGCGTCTGTCCTGAAGCCTGGACTGGTTCAGGGTCATGGGCGCAATGCCGCCGGTTTTCTGTCTGATCCAGGTGGTCAGCTGGACAAAATCCCTGGAAGATGTCCCCATCTCCAGCAGGGCCCGGCCGAACAGAGGCAGAAGGGAAAGGTATTTCTGGGGCAGGTAGTGCAGATCAAAGCCAAGGTCCAGATAAAATATTCCGGCTGTGGGCTGGGGATGAAAGAGCAGGGTGCTCTGGCTCATATGGTGTTCATGCCTGGGAGTCTTCTGCAGTTCCCTGTCCAGGTCCTGCCTGGTAAGCCTCGGGATCCTGGCCAGCTCAGCAGGATCGTCAGGCCGGGCCTGAGCCTCTTTGAGTTCTCTGGTGTTCTGGATGACCTGCCTGAGTTCTTCAGAGGACATCTGCAGCTTGACCTCCCTGAGTCTGGTGTCTTCCTTTTCCTGGATCCTGGCTTCCAGACCGGGATCAGGTTCAAGGATGACCACTGATTTGTGAGGATTGTCAACAAGGTGCTGCTGGATAAGCTGTTCAAAGAGCTTCTCACCATTTTGGATGCTGGTTTTGATTTCATCCAGGATCCTGGAGAACTCCAGAAGAGTGAAGGGACTGTCCTCATAAAGCCAGGTGGTGAGGGATCTGAACATCACGGCCAGACCTCTGGGAAAAGAACCTGTATTGTTTTCCCTCAGGGCGAATTCAACACTGTTTAGAGCTGCTTTGACAATTTCAGGGTCAATGCCTTCCTGGGCCAGTTGTTTCAGGGTGGAGCTGATAAGTCTTTCCACCTTGCCCAGGCTGGCCGGGGCCACCCCCTTGAGCCCGGTGGAGTAATACATCTGCCTGATGTCTGTTTCCAGCCCCACTCCGGTGATGTCTTCACCCAGCCCGGAGTCAATCAAAGCTTTGCGCAGAGGAGAGGCAGGCATGCCGGTCAGGATATAATCCAGAATGCGCAGACTCAGGTTGAGCCGGGCCCGGGTTGTTTCAGGCAGCAGCCAGTTGATGGTCAGAAAAGAGCCGGGATTGTTTTCTGCTGAGGCACTGTAGCTTTTGATCACCCTTTGATTCAGTTTTTTCAGGGGCTGGGTAACAATGGAAGAGTCCACCTGGAGGGGCTGGAATTCATCCAGGTAGACCGCCAGCCTGTCAAGCCTTTCATCTTCAGGGTTGTCTCCGTAGAAAAAGATGAAGGCATTGGAAGGGTGATAAAGCCGTTTATGAAAATTCAGAAAGTCTTCATAGGTCAGGTTGGGAATTTCCTCTGGATCCCCGCCTGAGTCCAGACCATAGGTGGAGTCCGGAAAGATGGACTGCTGGGAGTAATCAGCCAGCAGGCTTTCAGGAGAAGAGTAGGCCCCTTTCATTTCATTGAAAACCACGCCCTTGTATTTCAGGGGAGCTTCCAGGCTGTCCAGTTCATAATGCCAGCCTTCCTGTTCAAAGATGTGCCTGGATATGCGGGGGTGAAAAACCGAGTCCAGATATACGTCCATAAGATTATAAAGGTCCTTGAGATTCTGACTGGCCACCGGATAGCAGGTTTTGTCCGGAAAGGTCACTGCATTCAGAAAGGTCTGCAGGGAGCTTTTGAGCAGTTCCACAAAGGGCTCCTTGACCCTGTATTTGCGTGATCCGCACAGCACTGAATGTTCAAGGATGTGGGCCAGACCGGTGTTGTCACCGGGCGGGGTACGGAAATTGATGCTGAAGACCTTGTTGGGATCCTCATTGGTCAGGGAAAGAATTCTGGCTCTGGTTTTTATATGTTCAAAAAGCCGGGCCTGGGAGTTGATCTCCTGAATCTGTCTTTGTTCTATCAGTCTGAATTTATCTTGGCGGGTCACGTTGATCTCCATGGGTTTATGCCTGTCTGCCAGGCCTTGAGTTTTTGGATTCAGAACTGCTGTTTTCCTCTGAATCCGCCACTACGTCTTTGGAAGCCTGATCTTCTGACGTGTACTGAATTTCTGCTGGTGGAGCCTGTGGGGCTGAATGTTCCAGGGGTTCTGAACCTTCCGGCTGGGAGGACTCCTGGAGCAGGCGCACAGGAGGAGCAGATCCGTTTTTGTCCTCACCAAACCAGATGGTCTGATGGGGAAAGGGAATTTCTATTCCCCTTTCATCAAAGATCATTTTCATTTTTTCCAGAAAAGCCCTGCGGATGGAAAACTGTTTTCCAGGCCTGGTTTTGATGCGGACCCGGATCTCCACAGCGGAATCAGCCAGGTTGTTCAGGCCGAAGACCTCCAGATCTCCAATGATGTCCGGTGCCCACAAAGGATCCTGCTGCAGCTTTGCAGCTACGTCCTGCAGGGCCTGAATCACCTGACCATAATCCTCCCTGTAGGCCACTCCGGCATCTATCAGGGCGTAGCCGTAATCGCGGTTATAGTTTTTGACCACACTGACATCTCCAAAAGGGATCACCTGGACTGTGCCTGTGAGATCCCTCAGGGTCAATGTGCGGATGGTCAAGTTTTCCACGGTTCCGGAATGTCCCCCGGCTTCAACCCAGTCTCCCACGGAAATGGAGTCTTCCAGGAGAATAAAGGCCCCGGAAATGACATCCTTGACCAGAGTCTGGGCTCCAAAGCCCACAGCCAGCCCCACAACTCCTGCTCCAGCCAGAAGCGGGGCAATGTTTATACCCAGCTGAGACAGAATGCTCATGCCGGCCACCAGGATGATGGCTATCCTGATGACATTCTTGAGCAAAGGCAAAAGGGTCATGATCCTGACTCCGGTTCTTCCTGAAGAAGAGTCCTGACTCTGTCTGGCCAGATAGTTTTCAGCCTTGACACTGAAAGCTTCCCAGAAAACCAGAGCTGCAGCAATGATAAATACAATGGTTGCCAGGTTGGAAACCAGGGCTCCTCCATGAGGGGAAAACATCCAGCTCAGGGCGCCAATGCCCCAGATCTGCATTATGGAGAAAAAAACCAGCAGATAAACAACCAGGGTGAGAAAATGCCTGAGCAGCGGCAGGTAGCGATTTGCCCTGGCTTCCAGCCCGGGGTATTCCCTTTTGAGCTCTTCGCTGATTTTAAACAGTCTGAAGACGCCTTGCTGGCTGATCCGGTTGACAGCCCCGGCCAGAATCAGCATGACCGCAGTCAGGACCAGGGATCTGATGAGGAAGAAAAAGCCGCCTTCAATATCCAGGGACCAGACAATATACATGCCCAGAATTATTAAAACGGCTCCCATGTGCCAGAAGTCAGCCAGGCGAAGCAAAAGAGTGCTCAGGCCTGAGGCTGGGGATTTTTTCCCGGAGGCCTGTTCAGGGTGATCTTTTTTCAATGCTCGCAGCCAGGAACTGACAGAGATCTTGTTCTGCATGATCAGGATGATGAACATGAGGCTTATAACCAGGCCCAGGAGTTTAAGCAGAAAAACATACAGATTCTGGGGCAGGCCCAGAATCAGAAAGGCTTCCAGAAGGAAAAAACCGTACACCACGGTCCTGGAGGTCCTCCTGATCCAGATGTGCAGGTAATGTCCGGATTCTTTATCCAGGGGCAGAAGCCTCAGGGATTCAGAGCCGGGAACCAGAATCATGCCGGAAAAAGTCATGATGCCCTGGACAATAATGCTGGCGTTGATCAGGGTCAGGGTCACCAGCCGGGTGGGCTGGGAAGGATCCAGCAGAGGCAGAACCCCATAAGCTGCAGCAGCAAAAGCAGCCACAGCAATAAGTGCAAAAAGGGTATCTCCGGCCACCAGCAGGATGCGCAATCCCCTGCCGGGCGCTTTCTGTTCGCGGATGGTCCGGCGGACCCGGGTCAAAAGGCGGCAGACCGCCATTCTGGCCAGAAAGCCGGCTAACAGGGTCAGCAGCACCTGACCGGTCATTTCCGCCCATGACCAGAGGACCTCAGGGTCCTTGGCCTGATTAAAGATTTTCTGCAGCAAGGCGGGAAGTTCCAGCAGGTCTTGGGCTGTTTCAGCCAGCACATGGCTGGTTGAAGCAATATAGTTGGAAATCACGGAAAAAAGCTGCCCCAGAGCGCCACTGGCAGGGGATCCGGTTTGTTCCTCCGGACCGGCGGAAGCTTCCAGAAGCAGCTTAAGGTCCTGCTTGAGCTGCTCCAGTCTGGCCGGGTCTTCCAGGGTATTAAGGAGCTGGGAAATGTTTTCCCTGGTCCTGTCCGGATTCTCAGGCAAAGTATCCTGCTGGGCCCAGGCAGGATGGGCCGGAAACAGAAAACAGAAAAAAAGGATGCTTAAGACAAGCAGGTGAATCGGCTGGCATGATGCTTTGGACATTATTTCTCCATATTGGTTCAAGGCATGGGATGAGTGAAACTTTAAGCTTCAGGAACAGACAAAAACATTAGATGCAAGGTGACGGTTTAGACATAATGATTGACAGCTGCTCAGGCTGGCAACTTGGTTTCGTGTAGAC
>CAZHCY010000127.1:0-7359 GCA_964531185.1 uncultured Desulfovibrionales bacterium
TCCTGTGGTGGTCAGACCTTCCTATGTGCTGGGAGGCCGGGCCATGGAAATTGTCTATGATATTGATCAGCTTTGTGAATATTTCAAGAATGAAGCTGTGGTCTCCATGGAACATCCCATCCTCATTGACAAATTCCTTGAACACGCCATTGAGGTGGACGTTGATGCCCTGAGCGATGGAAAAGATACTTACATTGCAGGAATCATGGAACATATCGAAGAAGCCGGGGTGCATTCCGGTGATTCAGCCTGTGTTCTGCCCCCTCACACCATCAGCGAGGAAACAATAGACCAAATCAAGCAGCAGACTGCTGCTCTGGCCAGGGAACTCAATGTTGTGGGACTTTTGAACATTCAGTTTGCTGTCAAAGACCAGCAGGTATATATCCTGGAAGTAAATCCAAGGGCTTCCAGGACATCCCCCTTTGTCAGCAAGGCCACCGGGGTTCCTCTGGCCAAACTGGCCACCAGAGTAATGATGGGGCAGTCTCTGCAGGAACTTGACCCGTGGTCCATGCGCTCTCAGGACTATTACTCGGTCAAGGAGGCGGTCCTGCCCTTTAACAAATATCCTGGAGTGGACGTGCTGCTTGGCCCGGAAATGCGTTCCACCGGAGAGGTCATGGGCATTGATCATAACCTGGGGCTGGCCTTTATGAAAAGCCAGATGGGTGCCGGTCAGATGCTTCCGGAACAGGGAAGCGTATTTATTTCAGTCAATGATTATGACAAACCCCACTGCCTTGAACCTGCCGGAACTTTTGCCCGGCTGGGGTTTGAAATTGCAGCCACCCGAGGAACTGCCGCCTTTCTCAAGGAGAACGGCATTGACTCCAAAGTGGTGAACAAGGTCTTTGAAGGGCGGCCCAATGTCATTGACAGCATCAAGAACAAGGAAATCAGCCTGGTAATTAATACATCTTCAGGCAAAAAGACAGTCAGTGATTCATCCTCTCTGCGGCAGGCAGCAGTCTTATACCGGATTCCCTATACCACCACCATAACTGCTGCCAAAGCCCTGGCCCTGGCCATCCAGGAAAAAACAGCCCGGGGGCTGACAGTCAAGAGCATCCAGGAATATTATCACTCATAACTAAATGGTAAAACTGATTAATGAAAAAGGAATTCTGCGGTCTGTTCGGCATATATGGACATCCGGAAGCAGCCAGAATGGCTTACTTCGGGCTTTACGCCCTGCAGCACAGGGGTCAGGAAAGCGCCGGCATTGTCACCTGGGACGGGCAAAAGATAAGGGAGCAGAAAGGGATGGGCCTGGTGGCGGATGTCTTTGGAGAACATCACCTGGGGCATCAGCTCAAGGGAAACATTTCCATGGGCCATATCAGATACTCCACCACAGGAGCTTCACTGATCCGTAATGCCCAGCCGTTTCTGGTGCGCTTCAAAGACATGTCCATTGCCATCGCCCACAACGGCAATCTGGTCAATACCCGTGAACTGCGCATGGAACTGGAGGAAGCCGGGGCCATTTTTCAGACCACCATGGACAGTGAAATCATTCTGCACCTGATTTCCAGGAGCATGAACGGCCATTCTTTTGAAGAGGCTCTCATCAAGGCGGTCCGAAAAATCAAGGGCGCCTTTACCCTGCTCATCCTGATGAACAACAAGCTCATAGCCCTGCGCGACCCCAGCGGGTTCAGACCCCTGTCCATGGGACGGGTGGGGGACTCTTATGTGTTTGCCTCGGAAACCTGCGCCTTTGATCTGCTGGAGGCGGAATACCTGCGCTGCGTCAGGCCCGGGGAAATGATCGTCATTGAAGACGGCAAAATGAACAGCTTCCATTTCGCCCGGGAAGAAAGACCTGCTGCCTGCGCTTTTGAGCTCATATATTTTGCCAGGCCTGATTCCATAGTCTTTCAGCAGGAGGTTTATCAGGCCAGGAAAAAAATGGGCATGTGCCTGGCCAGAGAAGCCCCGGTAAAGGCCGATTTTGTCATGCCCTTTCCTGATTCAGGCATGTATGCCGGAGTCGGCTATGCTCAAGAGTCAGGCCTGCCCTTTGAGATGGCCATGATCAGAAATCACTATGTGGGCAGGACATTTATCCAGCCTTCCCAGGACATGCGGGATTTTGGCGTGCGGGTCAAGCTGAATCCGGCCAGAAGCATGATCCGCAATCAGAAAATCATTATTGTTGAGGACTCCATTGTCAGGGGCACCACCATTAAGACCAGGGTCAAAAAACTCAGGGAGCTGGGGGCCAGGGAAATCCACATGCGGGTCAGCTGTCCGCCCATCAAGCACCCGTGCTTTTACGGCATAGACTTTTCTTCCAAGGGTGAACTCATTGCCGCCAATCACAGTATTCAGGACATCGCCAGATATATCGGCCTGGATTCTCTTCATTATCTGAGCATTGAAGGTCTTTTGTCTTCCATAAACTCCAGCCAGAGCTATTGTCTGGCCTGCTTCAACGGCGACTATCCTGTCCAGCCGGCTCCTGACTGCAACAAATTATGTTTTGAGTGGTGAAATGAACCTCTCCAAGCAAGACTGGCTGGAAACAGCCAGAAAAGTACTGGATACTGAAATCCAGGGGCTTGAGTCTGTCAGAGACAGTCTGGACGATTCTTACTTTGCTGTTCTAAGCGAAATGGCCGCCTGCAGCGGGAGAATCGTCATTACCGGCATTGGCAAGTCAGGGCTTATCGGCCGGAAAATTGCAGCCACCCTGAGCAGCACTGGTTCGCCTTCTTTCTTTCTGCATCCAGTGGAAGGGGCGCATGGAGACATGGGCATGATCTCCAAGGGCGACCTCATCCTGGCCATTTCCAACAGCGGCGAGACCCAGGAGCTCAATTCCATACTCCCCAGTTTCAGAGCCCTGGGAGTCAGGATCATATCCATGACCTCCAACCCTGACTCCACCATGGGCAGGCTTTCCGATCTGGTCATAAAAATCAGCGTGCCCAGAGAAGCATGCACCCTTGGTCTGGCTCCCACAGCCAGCACCACCGCTGCTCTGGCAGTTGGCGATGCCCTGGCCGTCTGCCTCATGAGAGCCAAAGACTTTGAAAAAAAGGATTTTAAGAAATTTCATCCAGGCGGATTCCTGGGCCGGCGCCTCAGCAGAAACATCATGGAGCTCATGCACACGGAAAACCTGCCTTTGACCGAGGAAACCAGAACCCTCAGGCAGGCCCTGGACATCCTGAACTCTGGGGGTTTCGGGGTTGTTTTCATCAAAAACCAGGATGAACTGCTCACCGGGATCATTACCGACGGAGATGTTCGTCGAATGGTCTGCAGCAACCAGTACAGACCTGATGATCTGGTGAAACTGCACATGAAGCCGGATCCCCTCAAGGTATATCCTGACTGGGCAGCAGCAGCAGTCCTGGATATAATGGAAGAATACGCAGTAACCGTATTGCCCATAGTGGACAGAATGGACAGAATTCTGGGACTGATTCATCTGCACGATCTGCTGGGGAAAGGAAGGTATAAATTTTCAGATCATGCCCCTGAAAAATGATTACATCTGTGCCAGATGTTCCAGTATAAATCAGACCTGCTGCATGCTGAAGCCGGGCATGGAAAAGTTCTGCTTTCCCCTCTCAAACATGGAAATAGAGTCCATTACCAGAGCTGCCGGCCTTTCTGATTTTTATGTAAAGGAGAAGAACACCCCGGAATTTATCCGCAGCCTGGGGAAAATAATGCCCTGTTCCGGCAATGCCCTGAGAAAATGTTTTCCTGCTCAAGGCAGTCACAACCGGCTGAAAACAGACATCCACGGAAACTGCACCTTTCTGGGGCCCCAGGGGTGCAGGCTTGATTCATACGTCAGACCCCTGTACTGCCGGATTTATCCCTTCTGGTTCAGTAAGGGCAAACTGACTTTTTTAAAAGATCCAGGCTGTCTGGCCCAGCAGGAAACGGCATCCATCAAGATCCTGCTCAGCTTGTTCCATGCTGACCCCGGAGAGCTGTGCACCATGTTCAGCACTATGCTGAACAATCTGGGGCTTGAAACCCGATAATATTCAAACCGGGTTCCTGCTGATGCAGACCAAGCATGAACCCTGTAAACGCAGGCCTTCAGGAGTTTTTTAAACATTGATTCTCAAAGCCGGGCCGGGCATTGCCCGGCATTTATACTGATCAATCACTCAATACCAGCGCAGATATCCTGCATTTCTTACATATGCCCGGCTGCCCCGCTGTTTCCAGACCCTGAACAGCTTGCCTTTTGATCCGTTTTAAAACAGCTTTTTTGTCATGATAAAAAAAATTATTAAATATCTTTTTATTCTGGTCTTTATCTTAGTCCTGCTGGCCTCTGCAGCCGCCTTTGGCATTTACAGGTGGGCTGCCCAGGATCTTCCCGACTATCGCAGCATCACCGATTACAACCCGCCTCTGGTTACCCGGGTCATGGCCAGAGACAACAAAATCCTGGGTTATTTTTACAGGGAAAAGAGATTCCTTATTTCTTTGAATGAAGTATCTCCATGGGTGACCAAAGCCTTCCTGGCTGCCGAAGATTCTGGATTCTACCAGCATGAGGGAGTCGATCTCATGGGCATAGTCAGGGCTGCCATCCAGAACTTTCAGGCCGGTGAAATTGTTCAGGGAGGAAGCACCATCACCCAGCAGGTCATCAAATCCCTTCTGCTCACCCCTGAAAGAAGCTATGCCCGGAAAATCAAGGAAGCCATCCTGGCCTACAGACTAGAAAAACACCTGACCAAGGATGAAATCCTGACCATTTATTTCGATCAGATCTACCTGGGCGCAGGAACCTATGGCGTAGAAGCCGCAGCCAGGGATTATTTTGCCCGGCCCGCCTCTGAACTGACCCTGGCTCAGGCCGCCCTCATAGCCGCCCTGCCCAAGGCGCCTTCCAGGCTCAATCCTTACCGCAATCCCATGGGAGCCAGACAGCGCCAGAAGTATGTCCTGTCCAGGCTCAGAGATCTGGAATGGATCACTGCTGAGCAGTATCAGCAGGCCCTGAACGAACTTTTGGTTTACCAGAAAATGGAAAACCCCTCCTGGAAAACAGGCCCCTTCTACCTTGAAGAGGTCAGAAGACAACTCATTGAAAGATTTGGAGAAAAGAAAGTTTATGAAGGAGGACTGCTGGTAAACACTGCTGCTGATTTCAAGCATCTTGAAGCTGCGCAGAAGGCGCTTAAAAGCGGCCTGGAAGCCTCCTCCAAAAGAAGAGGCTGGCAGGGACCTCTGGACAATATTGCTCCGGAAGACCAAAAGGCTTTTCTTCAGCAGATGGATGTGTCCATGGATGAATTAGAACCTGGAGACTGGATCAGGGTCCTTGTTCAAAGGGTTGACAAATCCAAAGCTGTGGCAGGATTCGGGTCGGAAAAGGGTGAGATCTCTGTTGAAACCATGGCCTGGGCCAGAAAACCGGATCCTTCCAAGGCACCTGAGGAAGTCCGGGATATCCGGGACGCAACCAGGGTCTTGAACACCGGGGATGTGGTCTGGGCCTCTGTGGTTCAAAAGCCTGACCAGGATGAGGATGAAAAGATTTGGCAGCTGGCCCTGGAGCAGAAACCCAGGGTTCAGGGAGCCTTTCTGTCTGCTGACCCTGTAACCGGGGATGTGCTGGCTTTGTCCGGGGGCTATTCTTTTCAGGACAGCCAGTTCAACCGGGCTACCCAGGCCAGAAGACAGCCCGGCTCTGCCTTTAAACCCTTTATCTACTCAGCCGCCCTTAAGCAGGGCTTTACCCCGGCCTCCATTGTCCTGGACGCCCCCATTATCTATGATGATTATGAAACCCGCACCAGCTGGAGGCCGCATAATTTTGAAGATATTTTCTACGGTCCCACCCTTTTACGGACCGCCCTGGTCAAGTCCCGCAATCTGGTGACCATAAGACTGGCCCAGAAAGTAGGCATCAATAATCTCATAAACCATTTCAGGAAGTTCGGTTTCCAGGACGAGTTCTCCAGGGATCTGTCCATCAGTCTGGGCTCCATGGCAGTCACCCTTAAGGATCTCTGTCAGGCCTATACAGCCTTTGCCAGGGACGGTTCCTACATCCCCCTGCGCCTGATCACCCGGGTGGCTGATTCATGGGGCAATGAACTGTATGTTAATGAAAATGAACCTGTACAGGCGGTTACTCCTGAAAACGCCTATATTATCACCAGTCTCCTGCAGGATGTGGTTCAGGATGGCACAGGATGGCGGGCCAGGGTGCTCAACAGGCCTGTAGCCGGAAAAACCGGGACCACCAATGATCAGAAAGATGCCTGGTACATTGGATACTCACCATATCTCATTTCTGGTGTATATGTGGGTTTTGATCAGCTTGAGCCCATGGGTAAATATGAAACCGGCTCCAGGGCTGCTTCTCCTGTCTGGGTTAAGTACAGACAGGAGGTTGAAGAGGACTATCCTGTGCAGGATTTTCCACGTCCTCCAGGCATCACCATGGCCCGGATTGATCCGGATACAGGCCTGCTGGCCCCCTCTGATGCCGAGGAAAGCCTCTTTCTCCCCTTTATGGCCGGCACTGAACCGGTCAAAAAAAGCAGCGGTTCAGATGAGATCCGGGATGACTCTTCTGAGCAGTCATCAGATGAAGATCATTTGAAACAGCTTTTTTAGGCCCTGTGCATGAATACCATTTTACTGAACCACTGTTTCCGGCTCATCAGGGAATCTTTTACTGCCTGGCTTGAGCTGCTGAAAATCATGATTCCGGTGATCATTGGGGTCAAAATCATTGACCAGCTGAACCTGCTCCCCTGCCTGGCAGCTGCCCTGGAACAGCTCATGGCGATCATGGGGCTTCCGGGAATCATGGGCATGGTCTGGGGAACAGCCATGATGAACAATATTTACCGCGCCATGATCGTTTTTGTATCCCTGCCGGAAAGTTTTCAGCTCACCGTGGCTCAGGTAACTGTACTGTCCACAGCCATTCTCATGGCCCATGCCCTGCCCATTGAGCTGCGCATTGCCCAGAAAGCAGGAACCAGACTGATTTTTCAGGGTTTTTTCCGGGTTGCCTGTGCTCTGGCTCTGGGGATCATCCTTCATTGGATATATTCATGGGGAGGATGGCTGCAGGAAGCCAATACCATCATCTGGCAGCCAGATCCCAGACCCGACGGCCTGCTTTACTGGATCCTGGCCCAGATGAAAAATCTTTTCTCCATCTATCTGATTATCCTGGTTTTAATGAGCGTCATCGCTTTCCTGGACCATATACGGGCCACAAGCCTCTTTATCCGCCTGCTGGGACCGGTATTCAGGGCTGTGGGAATCGGCAGGGAGGCTTCTTCCATTGCCATGGTCGGCCTGAGCATGGGCCTGGCTTACGGCGGGGCGCTGATCATCAGGGAGGCCAGA
>CAZHCY010000128.1:0-7353 GCA_964531185.1 uncultured Desulfovibrionales bacterium
TATCAACGTCTTGTATTTACTGACAATTTCCGGAATTCTGAATGTCCGCATCATTTTGCAGGGACATCTTGTCATCCAAAAAAATGAGCATCAGGAAAAAACTTAACTTTGCCCAGAAAACCTGTCTTGGCCAATGCGGCAAGCTCATGCAGGAAACTGCAATGATCCATCCCAATGCCAGAATCGGAGTCGCGGTTTCCGGAGGGGCAGACAGCTGGGTCATGCTAAAGGTCCTGCTTTTAAGGCAGAAAATCGTGCCTTTTGATTTTGAAATCATGCTGCTGCATGTAAATCCGGGCTTTGACAGCCAGGGGCACCTCCCTCTTCTGCACTGGCTGAACCAGCACCAGATGGCCGCGCATGTGGTAAAAACCAATATCGGACCTACAGCCCACCAGCCCTGGCAGACCAAATCACCCTGTTTCCTGTGCTCCTGGGAAAGGCGCAAGATCCTGTTCAATCTCTGCCGCCGCTACCAGCTGACTCACCTGGCCCTGGGGCACAATGCTGACGACCTGGCAGCCACTTTTTTCATGAACCTGCTTCAAACCGGCAAAGTCAACAGTCTAAGCCCCGGGGAATCATTCTTTAACGGCAAGCTGAAGGTCATCAGACCCCTGCTCATGGTGGAAAAAAAATACATCCGCAACGCTGCCGCCAGATGGGAACTGCCGGTCTGGAATAATCCCTGTCCTTCGGCTGAAAACGCCGGCAGAGCAAGAATGGAAAACCTTCTGGGAAGGCTTTGTTCTGAGAACAAGATTTACCGAAAAAACATTATTAACGGACTGAAACGCTGGCAGCTTGACTTTAACAAAAAAATCAGATAATTATCAAAATGGTATTTATTACTTTTTTAGTAACAGTTTACCCCTTTTTAAGGAAAACAGGGCACAGGAACCCCAGCGCTTTTTTTATGTAAACACAGACTTAAAAAACAAGCGCTGGGAGAGCCAGTCCCCCTGCCACGTTCAAATGGCTAAACTGTTACCTTTTTTAGAAAATTCGCCTGCCCTTTCTGAAAATTCATCATTGTTATAACCCATAGATAACAGGAACCAGCCATGCTTTTCAAAAAAATTCAGTTTGTGATATTTAAAGAAAAAAAAGGTACTTGTTCCAAAATTTCCATTCCTGGATGGGTATTCTGCCTGACTGGTCTGCTTTTCATGGGGCTGATTGCTTCATGCATCTATTTCTGGGATTACTACACCGGCTTTCAATCCATGCAGATGCAGCTTGAGCAGGCTGAAAAGGAAAACAAATCGCAAAGCATTCAGATCAGCACATTTTTCCACAAGATCCAGGACCTGGAACAGGATCTGAGCCGGATCCGGGAATTTGACGACAGACTGCGGGTCATGCTTAACCTGGCCTCCAGTGCCCAGTCTGAAACATATCCTGCCGGAGGTCCAGAGGAAAACAGCCTTTCAGGGGCTTCCCCCTTTTACCGCCAGGAAATGCTGGCCAGAAAAATGCACAGCTTTCTGGATCAATTAAGTGTTGATGCCCGCCTGGAAGAAGTCAAACAGCAGAAACTTCTCCAGGCCATGCAGGACCAGCAGGATCTTCTTTCCAGCACGCCCTCCATCTGGCCGGTTCAGGGATGGGTCTCTTCCAGATTCGGACATCGCAATTCTCCATTTACCGGCAGACGGGAATTTCACAAAGGCCTTGACGTTTCCGCTCCCACCGGCACTCCCATTTATGCTCCTGCTGAAGGACTGGTCACCTTTACCGGCAAAGACGGCGCCTACGGTATAGCTGTTACCATAGATCACGGCCGGGGCATCACCACCAGATACGCTCATCTGCAGAAATATGTAGTGGAGAAAAACCAGAAGATCTCCAGGGGACAGCTTCTGGGCTATGTGGGCAACACAGGCCGAAGCACCGGACCCCACCTGCATTATGAAGTCCGCCTGAACAATATGCCCGTGGATCCGTCCAAATACATACTAAATTAGCCATCTAAGCCCCTGGGTCCAGCCGGGGTCATCTGCATCTTTTCTGCAATTTTCCCGGGTCCATGCTCCTGGCTCACCTTTTGCTAAGGCTCAAGCATGGACCTGTTCAATTTCAATCCATCCACTGTACTCAGTTTTTTACTGACCTTCATGCGCATCAGCCTGCTGGTCTTTCTCCTGCCCTTTTTCGGGGGAAAAGCCATCCCCAAATCAGTCAAGGCAGCCATCTGCCTGGTAATGGCCCTGGGGCTGTGGCCCCACCTGGCCTTTGAAGGATCTTTCATGCCCCAGCATCCCTTAATGATTCTCATCTGGCTCTTGGGAGAGCTGCTTCTGGGACTCATTCTGGGATTAACTGTCAGGTTTCTTATTGCCGCCATCCAGACCGGTGGAGACCTCATCGGCTTTCAGATGGGTTTTGCCATGATCAATGTGGTGGACCCCCTGACAGGCATATCTGAGTCAATCACAGCCCATTTTCTGTATATGGTCAGCATGCTGGTCTTTCTGGCCCTGAACGGCCACCTCTATCTTCTCACCGGACTGGCCCACAGCTTTGAACTTGTTCCTCCGGGAGGCCTGCTCATCAGTCCTGAACTGGTGGAGCATATGCTTTACCTGTCAGGTCAAATATTTGTCCTGGCCATCAAAATAGCTGCCCCCATCATCACAGTAGATTTTCTGATCAACCTGGGCCTGGCCCTGATTTCCAGAGCTTCCCCGCAAATGAATGTCCTGCTCATCGGCTTTCCCATCAAGATCGCAGTCAGCCTTATTTTTCTGGGGTTGGTCTTTGAACTCATGTCTTTGCATATAACCCAGTTTGTAAACCAGATGAGCGATAATTTTTACTTCATCCTCAGGTCAGCCGGCCCGGCATCCTGATAAAACAGGGACAAAAACTGAACCATGGCTCAGAAGGATCCAAGTCGTACCGAAGAAGCCACCCCAAAACGACGAAAAAAGGCCAGAAACGAAGGAAACGTTCCCAAAAGCCAGGAACTTTCCAAAATCGTCGGGCTTTTGGGCGGAATCATTGCCCTGAGGCTGACCTTCACTCATATCAAGGATTCCACCCTGCACGCCACTGACTGGTTTCTGGGTGAAGCAGTCAAGATCGAATTCACTCCGCAGATCATTAATGATCTTTTTCTGCATTCAATAATCATCATGGCCAAAATTACATTGCCGGTGCTCATATTCATTCTCATTTTCACCATCGGAGTATTGTATGCCCAGGTTGGACCCCTGTGGACCACCAAACCCCTGCAGCCCAAACTCAAGGTGTTCAATGTAGCCTCCGGGGTGAAAAAAATACTTCTGGATGTAAAGACACTGGTTCGCCTGGTCCGAAACGCCCTGCAGGCTGTGGCTGTGGCCGTGGCTCCCTATCTGGTCATCAAAATGGAATTTCACAGACTGATCCCCCTGTTCTATGAATCTCCGGCCATGATCGGGGCCTATATCTTGGAAACCGGATTCAAGATGGTCATCTTCGCCCTTATTCCCCTGCTTATCATCTCCATCATCGATGTTGTCTATACCAGATGGGATCACAATGAAAACCTGAAAATGACCAAGGACGAAGTCAAGGATGAAAGAAAACAGGCAGAAGGTAATCCAGAGGTCAAGAGGGAGCAGAGGAAGAAAATGATGTCTGCTGTGCAGCAGAGGATGATGCAGGATGTGCCCAAGGCCGACGTGGTCATCACCAACCCCACCCATATTGCCGTGGCCATAAAATACGATCCTGTCCAGGCTCCTGCTCCCATGGTCCTGGCCAAAGGGGCAAATCATCTGGCTGAAAAAATCAAGGACGCAGCCCGGCAGAACAATGTTCCCATCAGGGAAAACAAGCCCCTGGCACGGGCCTTGTATAAAAGCGTGGATATAGGCCAGACCATACCAGAGGAAATGTACAAGGCTGTTGCTGCTGTTCTGGCTGAGGTATACAGGATGAAAAGACAGTAAGGTGAATTTTCATGGTGCTTATTTATCAGCTGCAGGCCCCAATTCAGATGACAACCCAGGCTTAAAGGTGTCAATTATATGTCAGTAAAATCATCAGTAGCCAATCTGGACTATTCCAAATTCACCCGTCAGGGGGACGTGCTTCTTGCTTCCGGCGTGGTCATTATCCTCTTTGTCATGCTCATTCCCCTGCCCACCATAATCCTGGATATCATGCTCACTTTCAACCTGTCCTTTGCCTTTGTCATCCTCATGACTTCCATGTTTATCAAGACTCCCCTGGAGTTTACAATTTTCCCTTCACTGCTTCTGGTGACCACTCTGATGCGTCTGTCCTTAAATGTGGCCACCACAAGACTTATCCTCCTCAACGGAGAAACAGGCGTCAATGCTGCCGGAAATGTCATCGAGTCCTTTGGCAATTTTGTAGTCGGAGGCAATTATATCATAGGTATTGTCATATTTCTGATCCTGTTCGCCCTGAACAAGATGGTCATTGCCACAGGTACCACCAGAATTGCCGAGGTGGCTGCCAGGTTTACCCTGGACTCACTGCCCGGCAAACAAATGTCCATTGAAGCGGATCTTAATTCCGGGCTCATTGACGAGGACCAGGCCAAAAAAGAACGCGCAGCCATCAGAAAGGAATCTGATTTTTACGGGGCCATGGATGGTGCCGGCAAGTTCGTTCAAGGTGATGTAAAAGCAGGCATGCTCATTACAGTAATCAACATTGTCGGCGGCCTGCTGATAGGCATAATCCAACAGGGCATGAGCTGGAGCGAAGCAGCCCAGACCTATACACTTCTGACCATTGGGGACGGGCTTGTGGCCACCATTCCGTCCATCATCACCTCCACATCCGCCGGTATCATAGTCAGCCGGGCCGCAGCCGAGGCCCAGATGGGCGAGGAATTCATCGCCCAGCTGACTAATCATCCCCGGGCGCTTAAGCTTGTATCTGGAGTTCTGTTTCTCTTTGCCCTGGTCCCGGGCATGCCCACTCTGGTCTTTCTCCTGCTCTCTGCCGGCCTTTATCTGGTGTCTTTCATAAACCCGGACTCTCATAAAAAGCAGAAAGAGACCTCAGGCAGAAAATCTGACCAGAAAATGGGTATGGAAACCCCTGAAGAAGTTCATGCCCTGCTTCCCCTGGATTCCCTGGAACTGGAAGTGGGTTATGGATTGATCCCTCTGGTGGATGAAGAGCAAAGCGGCAACCTTCTGGTGAGAATAAGATCCATCCGCAGGCAGTTTGCCCTTGACATGGGAGTGGTTATTCCTTCACTTCATCTGCGGGACAACCTGCAGCTGAAACCTGGAGAATATGCCATTTTGATCAAAGGCAATGAAATTGCCAGAGCTGAAATCATGATTGATCACTTTCTGGCCATGGATCCTGGCGATGCCAAACACAGAATCAAAGGCATTGAAACCCTGGAGCCGGCCTTCAATCTGCCTGCTTTGTGGATACCGGAAAACAAGAAGGAAGAAGCATCCATGGCTGGATACACAGTGGTGGATCCCTCCACAGTGATAGCTACTCACCTCACTGAGGTCTTCAAGCACAATCTGCATGAATTCCTGGGCAGGCAGGAAACCCAGAATCTGCTGGACAACCTCTCCCAGCGCGCTCCCAAGGCAGTGGAAGAGCTTGTGCCTGGAATCATCAGCCTGGGCGTGGTTCAGAAAGTACTCCAGAACCTGGTCAGGGAAAAGGTATCCATCAGAGATCTTTTGACCATCATCGAAACCCTGGCTGACTACGGCTCCCAGACCAAAGATCCTGAACAGCTGACAGAATTCGTCCGCCAGAAAATGGGCCGGACCATTGTCAAACCCTATCTTAGCAGTCAAGGTGTTTTGCCCATCATAACTCTTGATCAGGACATAGAATCCTCTTTTCAGGACGGATTGAGACAGAGCGACCATGGAACCTATCTGGCCATAGAACCCAAACTGGCTCAGAAAATCATCCAGAGGATCAGTAAAATCATGGAAAAGACAATGATTCCTGATGGTCAGCCTGTGCTTTTGACCACACCGGTGATCCGTCCGCATCTGGCTCAGCTGCTTACCCGATTTGTTCCCAATCTGCCGGTGATTTCCCAGACCGAAATACCACCCAATATTCAACTGGAGTCTGTGAACACAGTGAGCCTGAAAAATGCAGATTAAGACTTTCCGGGGAAAATCATATTCAGGCCTGATCCGCCGGATCAAAAAGGAACTGGGGCCGGAAGCGGTCATCCTCTCCAGCGATACTGTCAGCAGCAATGAAGGCAAAATCCATGAAGTGGTGGCCGCTCTGGAAAACACACCCCAGGATCAGCCGGGCACTGCCAGTGAAAATATGATTCCCCGCGAATCCGGGCCTTCAGATAATTCCCAGTGGAGGACTGAATGGGAAAACTTCAAGAACAGTTTTTACAAAATCATCAAGAACAACGTATCTGGGCCCCAGATAACCAAAAGGCAGAAACAGATCCTTGAATATCTTGAAAAACAGGGTGTTCATCCTGAAGTAATCATGGATCTCTGGTCATCTCTGGCTGATAACATTGATCAGCCCACCCTGAAAATTCTGGGAACCCTGGTGGGAACAGCGCCCTGGAAAAGCACTGCAGTCCGCAGCCAGGTTCATGCCTTTATAGGGCCCAGCGGAGCCGGCAAAACCACCACAGTCCTGCGCCTGGCTCTGGAGGCCAGGAGAAAAAACCCTGGATGGAAAATTCTGCTGGTGAATACAGATACCCAGCATGCCGGGGGCAGGCTTTATCTCAAACATTATGCATCCCTGTCCGATATCAGCTACAAGGAAGCCAAACAATCCGCAGACTGGCAGGACCTGGCTGCAGGCAAAAAGGCTTATGATCTGATACTTGTTGACACCCCCGGGCTGGGCAGCGGAAACGGCACTGTAATCAGCAGAGAAATCCAGGAGCTTGCCGGAATTGCATGCCATATGGTACTCAGTCCGGTATACGCCTCGGGCCAGATAGACCATTATCTGGATTTTACCTCCTCCTTGAGCCTCAAAACCATTATCTGGACCAAGATTGACGAAGCGTGCAGTTTTGGAGCCATGGTCAACGCTTCATGGAAAACAGGTCTGCCCATATCTTATTTTTCCTTTGGCAAGAGTCTCAAAGAGTCTTCTTCTGCTGCTACCCAGGAAAATCTGTGGATGCTGATTTTCAAAAAAAAGATGCCAGAAGTCAGGCTGCAGGAGCAATGATATCAAGGCCTGGGGACTTATCAGCCAGATTGTCATTTTTATCTTTTCATAAGTACTTGACAGTCAAAATTTCTCTATCAACGTCTTGTATTTACTGACAGTTCCCGGAATCCTGAATGTCGGCATCATTATCAGCTTCAACAGCCTGATTTCTTTATCTTTACTTTTAACTTTTAA
>CAZHCY010000129.1:0-4269 GCA_964531185.1 uncultured Desulfovibrionales bacterium
TTAAAAGTTAAAGGTAAAGATAAAGAAATCAGGCTGTTGAAACTGATAATGATGCCGACATTCAGGATTCCGGAAATTGTCAGTAAATACAAGATGTTGATAGAGAATTTTTGACTGTCAAGTAAAGAAAAGGAATCAGTAATGCAGGAAATCATGGTGAATTTCACCCATTCCGGGGAAAGCAGGGAAGTATTTGTGGATGAACTCAAGAACGCGGTTCTGGGTTTTCTGGATCTTTACGGAGAGCCGGCCTTTCTGGGCCGGGAGTTCTGCCGGCTGATGGGGGAGGAGAACCGGTTTGCCAGTCTCCTTGAAGCTGCTGGCATGAATGAAGTGCAGTTTTTTCAGGAGGTAATTGCTCAGCTTGAGCCGGCCAATCATCTCAGGGAAACCCTGGTCACGGTTAACGGGTTAAAGCTGCCCAAGAGATTTCTTCTGCCCATTCTGGAAGTGATTGTGCCAGGAGATAATCTCTGCGCCGTCAAAGATGTGGAAACCTATGAACGGCTGACCAATATCAGGGTTCCGGATGAACAAAGACAAGACCTGCAGAAGGTTATTGACAGGTATCCGGTTCGGCTGTCCAAACATGTTATCAGGCAGTCCAGGATTTCCACCATGGTGGCCTATCAGTTCATGCCTTTTGTGGAAGAGCTGGACCAGGCCGGACTGAAGAATACCTGGGTGGGCCAGTTTCACCACGGTCTGCTGGAACAGATGTATCAGAACCGTCCCATTTTTGTGCTGCACATGAGCTGTCCTGTATACTGCAGGTTCTGTTTCAGAAAACATAAAGACTGCCGCAATCAGCCCACGCCTAAAATAGATGATGTGCTCAAAGCCCTGGAACACATCAGAAATTCGCCCCAGATCAAGGAAATTGTCCTTACCGGCGGAGAACCTCTGCTGAACAAGGAGACCCTGACCTGCGCCATAGAGGGACTGGAAAAGATCCCGCATATCCAGACCATCAGGATAGCCTCCAGATGCATCTCCTATTATCCCCAGCTGTTCTATGCCCATGAATCTTTCTGGCTTGATTATCTGACCGGGAAGAACAAAGTCCTGCAGGAGGCAAACAAGCGCATTGAAATAGCCACTCATTTCATTCACCCGGACGAGATTTCCCATTACAGCCTGGACATTATCTCCAGGCTGGTGAAAAGCGGAGTGGGAGTGTATACCCAGACCCCGTTTCTCAAGGACTGCAATGATACCGGCCAGGAACTGGCTGAGCTCTATAATGAGCTGAGGGGGGCCGGATCAGAAATACATTACGTCTACATTCCCTGCAGCCCCATTCAGGGGAATAAAGTCTACTGGACACCAATATCCACTGGACACAAAGCAGCAGCCTACATGCGCGGGCATCTTTCCGACCGGGCCATACCCATTATCTGCACTGCCACCCGCATCGGCAAAATCGACTGGAACACCAGCGGCTGGGCTGTGGAGCCCTGTGAGGAGTATCCAGGCAAAATATGGATCCGCACCCCTTATACTGAAAAGTATTTCAAGGAATTTGCCCCGCAGTTTGAACCCAGAGAGGCCAGGGTCAATGCTGCAGGAACATTGGATTCAGCTTTCATGGCTGAAACAGGGGATGAATCCTTGTATCTTGGCAGCATCACCGAATATGCCGCTTCTTCAAGGCCCTTTGAAAAGGAAAATCTGCGCATGCTTCAGGAGGAAATTGCCAGGGATCAGCGACTGCCTTTTTCCATTGTGGATACCGGGGTTCAGGCTTTGAAAAGGCCGCATCTGACCACTGTGGAAATGGACATTGAGGCCCTGGAAGACTTTCGTCCGGCCATGGAGTATATTGCCGGGCATGAAGATATTTCCGATGTGGTGCTCACCCCGCGCCAGAGCCTTCTGGACTGTTTTGAAATGCTGCCCATGTATGCCAGGGAGCTGCAGGCCATTCCTCATGTCAGGGCCATGCGGGTGCGCAGCCTGACCTTTGCCTATCAGCCGGAGCTGTTTACCCCGGAGCTGGTGGAAAGCATTGCCGGGCTGAATGTGCTCAATGCTGCTTCTCCCACCAGGGTGGAACTTGAAACCCAGTTTATACATTCTTCTGAAATTACAGACCTGCACAGGACACTGATCCGTGATTTTCTGTCCCGGGGGGTTACAGTTTACAACAATATTCTGCTTTTGTCCGGGATCAATGACAATGAAGAGGAAATGAAAAAGATCTGCTACAAGTGCAGGCAGATAGGCATTGAACTTCTGCTTCTTTATGCCGCGGGCATGCCGGTGCAGGAGAAGTGGAATGCTGAATGGCCTGTGGACGCCACCACTGTGATACATATAGCCACCAATCTGCGCCGGCATCAAAGCGGCCGGGAAGTACCCCTTTATGCTGTTAAAACTCCCCTGGGAGATGCTGATTTTAATTTTACAGCCAGAATAGTCAGGGCTGAAGAACCTGAGGTTCAGGGGCAATCCAGGGGCGGCGGCCGGGTATGGGTGAAGCTGCTGCCCTATACCCTGGAGTATTACCGCCGTCTGGATCCAAATTATCAATGGCCTGACGGGGTTACGGAGCAGGATGGACATCCGGTGGTGGAACTGAAAGGTCTGACTGTGGCCAGCAACAGAGAATTTTTTCTGGGAAAAGAAAGCAGTTAGGCAGGGTCCAGGCAGGAACAAGGATCTTCATCAGCCGCTATACAGCTTAAGCTTTGATTGGCCTGGATACCGGAGCGGAAATAATTCCCGGGCCGCTATCCGGGCTGTACTGGATGTCAGCCCCGGCTACAGGTTTTTTATCTTGAGCAGCAGATTGGGATCAGGGCAGAGCCATAAGAATTCATCTTTTCTGTCCATAGAGCAGACCCCTGGAAAATCCCCTTCCATGCCCTGCATGTCCCTGATGATTTCAAAGTGCAGGTGAGGAGGCCAGTGGCCGTTTTCATGGATATCCCCCATTCTGGCGATTTCAGACCCGGCCTGAACAGGCCGGCCTCTGGCCAGATCCTGAAGGGATTCCCTGTTCAGGTGACCGTAAAGGGTATAAAAGTTTACGCCCTGGATTTCATGCTCCAGGATTATGGTCGGCCCGTAATCGCCTCTGGCGCGGTTGTCCTGAAAACTGTGGACTTTGCCGTCCAGAGCTGCCAGGACCGGGGTCCCTGCCTGGGCCCATAAATCCAGGCCTATGTGAAGGGTCCGGCGCAGCGGGCGGTCCTGCTGCGTCCCGGGGGAAGGGCCGAAGACCGCACTTTTATCGTAGATGGTCCGGTTTTCGTTGTACCTGCCTATGGCTGCCCTGGCCCCCCGGGCTTGGACAAGGCTGGAAATATACTGGCTGAAGGCTGCAGGGTCAGCCGGATCAATATTTTTAAAATCAGGATTGTTTTCGGTAAGATCCAGGATGACCAGGTTTTCCCGGTCAAGGTCAAAAGGAACTACCCGGACTCCCTGAGTCTGTTCAAGGAGGCTGATGAGTCTGTCTCTAAAACCGGTTGAGTTTATCATTTGGATGAGAATGTTGTCAGGGGTTAACGGCATCTGTCAGTGATTAACTTTGCAGGGGCAAAATTCAAGCCTTCAGGCAGCTGGAAGAGATTTTAAGATTCTTTGACGGGCTGTTTCAGATCTTCTCTACCTCGGTGGAATCACCATAGGTTTCAATGCCCAGTTTTCCGGCGATTTTTTCTGCTCTGGAGTCAATCATGGGAGAGATGACCATGAGTTTATCAGCTTTTCTCTGGTGTCTTTTTTCATAAAATCTGGCTTTGCGCTCAAAGGCGTAAATGTCAGACTTGCTCATGGAGGATTTGAGCTCACAGATTATGAGCAGTCCGTTTTTGATGATAATGTCCAGTTCGATCTGGTCGGGGCGGCCAAAGACTTCGCCTGCGTCATCAAATTCAGTAATATTGATTACTTCCACGCCAAAGTTTCCTTCAAGTATGCCGGCCAGGGCATCCCGGAAAGCCTTTTCAGAACGCAGCCCCCACCTCGCGCCCAGAGCTCCTATGGAACGATCAAATTTGCTGGCTTGAGCCATGATGGTTTTCTGGTTTTCATCCCACTTCCTGTTCTGCTCCTCCCATTTTTTATTCTGCTCATCCCACTTTTTATTCTGCTCCCGCAAAATTTTGTTCTGTTCAAACCACTTTTTGTTTTGTTCCTCCCATTTTTTATCCTGCTCCCGCAAAATTCTGTTCTGTTCGAACCACTTTTTGTTTTGATCATCCCATTTTTTATTCTGCTCCCGCAAAATTTTGTTCTGTTCAAACCACTTTTTGTTTTGTT
>CAZHCY010000129.1:4369-7349 GCA_964531185.1 uncultured Desulfovibrionales bacterium
CTTCCCATTTTCTATTCTGTTCCTCCCATTTTTTATCCTGCTCCCGTAAAATTCTGTTCTGTTCAAACCATTTTTTGTTTTGTTCATCCCATTTTCTATCCTGCTCCCGCAAAATTCTGTTCTGTTCATACCATTTTCTGTCCTGCTCCTCCCATTTTTTTCTCTGCTCTTCTCGGTCACGACGCATTTCATCAAGAATTTCTGATACGCTTTTCCGGGTTTCATCCTTGTCAGCATAGACCTCTCTGGTTATGCGCAGGATATAATCACTCAGAGAAGGGTCTTCCCTCAATAATCCGGGAAGTTCCTTTTTTATGTTTTCTTTCAGAGTAGCAAGATCCATATTTGTCCTCGAAAAAGGGCTGAACTGTTACAAGATCAGTAACTATTCACCATGTATGGCATATGACTGTTCAAATGCACTGGTTTCCGGCTTTTGCCGGAAAGATGGAAAAGGTCATCTGCCTGCTCTAACCGTTGTTCCGGATACCGGATCGCTGAATAATTACCAGGATCATTTAACAATAATTTAAAAAGAAAAACTGGAAGCAGTCAAGATGTTTATGAATAAGTCTTGGGGTACAGGTTTCCAGACTGGCCAAGGGCCGGTTTTTTAGCAAAATTTTTTGTGTGCTCTGCAGCGAAGATATTTATCTGTAACTATGGCCAGCCCCCGGGCCCGGTGCGGACCTGATTAATTGCAGCCCTTCACAGGGCCGACATGATTCTTTATTAAGACATGCTCCGGATAACCTGGCGAATGATTATTTTCTCCTGCTGCACAGTCCTGTGATGGGTTACGATTACTCAAGCAGGAAGCTTCTGTTGAGCAGCCTGCGGGCCAGGCCCCTGTTGCCGGCAGGCGCGTCTTTAAGTACTTCTTTCCAGACCAGGTCAGACTCCATGCAGAAGTATAACTGCGGTCCAAGGCCGCCCCGGGTGAGCAGATGAGCAATGTGTTTGAACTGCTGCAGACGAAGGGGAAGAACAAGTCTTGTCTTTCCGTCCAGCCCGGTAATGAACTCATTGTAAATATATGCCGAATCAGGATGATTGCGGCTGATAATATCCTTAAGCCAGGGCATGAACCTGAATGAGCCCAGGCTGATATAAGCGATGTTTTCCGGTTTTAAGTGATCAAGGATCATTTCAGCTGCCAGGGAATAACCTTTTTCCCAGCCAGGATAATGGATTATGGGATCAAAGTGCAGGCAGACCCTGAACCCCAGTTCAGCGCAATATCTGGCTGCCTGCAGGCGTTCTTCCAGGGATGAGGCCCCTTTTTCCTCTTCAAGGATGATTTCCGGACTGTTTACTGACCAGGCCGGCAGGATCCTCTGGTTGTTCCTGACTTTGTCCATCCACGACAGGTCAATTGTTTTGGATTTCAGCTCCAGGCAGACATTGGGGTAGTGGGCCAGAAAGCCGGCCAGGTCCCGGGAATAGCCGGTTAAAGATTCCAGGGCCAGAGAGTCGGTGAATTCACCTGTTCCCACCCTGAAGAGTCTTTTTCTGTCAGCGCTGAAGGCTTTGTCCAGTTCTTCCCAGAGCTGATTCTGATTGGCCCAGACCTTGATAATCCTGTCCTGAAAATAGGCCTGCAGGATACAGTAGGAACAGTTCAAAGGGCAGTTCTCCCCGATATGGATTATCTGGTAGCCGCAGCAGCGGTATTGACTGGTGCCCGGGCACGGCCTGAGAAACCGGCCTCTGTAGTGCTTGAGATACAGAACTGTTTCCTGTTCAGAATCCATGATCTGATCAGGTTTCTGGTCTCTGGACAGGACCACTGCAGGCACACCGGGCAGCCTGGACATGATTCGGGCGGCCATGGGCGAGTCCTTAACCTCCTGATCCATAATTATTTTTTTAAAATCCGGCCTGCAGGACAGATAAGGTGTATTTTCAGTATTCATGAGGATTTATCGGCCATGACTCCCATTCTGGTGAATCAGCGATTTTCTGCAGTTCATGCACAGCCTTTTTTAAGTCCGCCCGGCTGGATACAGAGGCTGAGACATGGATCCTGGTGCTTTCAAAATTGTCCGGGTGGGACAGTTTCCAGCCGGTGCCCGCAGCCAGGGACCTCAGCCGCTTGTGAGTATCTTTTTTCATGGCTGTAAAAACAGGGTACAAAGCTGTGGTCAGAGCGGATATAATGGAATTTGTTTTATCTTTGGGAGACAGGTCAGAATCAAGGATGGTCTGCAGCTTGAGTTTCTGGATCAGGTCAGCTGTGCAAAGGCCCTGGACAGTCTTTGTTTCCCTGATCAGATCCAGAAATTTCAGGCAGTTGCTTTTAGACCAGCCAAGGTTTTCAAAAAAAGGACCCAGGGCCTGCAGGTCTTCAGGACAAAACCTTTTCAGGGCGGAAGCGCTTTCCAGGCAGATACTGCCCCGGGCCAGAAACCGGTCCCATTGAACCGGCAGCTCAAGCCATGCAAGCCAGAGTTTTTCGGCTCTGGAACCGGGCTCCAGGCCAAGTTCGCTGTAAATCTGGCTGTCCAGCCGGTTCAGACCGGAAAAGTAACGCAGGGCTGAGATGAGTCTGCCATGATCCAGGGCCTTGCCCCTGTTGGACAAAAGATAAATCAAGCCTTTTTGAAAAGGATCTGAAACCTTTATTTCCAGGGCCATGATTTTCCGGCCCAGACGGCCAAGGGCCAGGCAGCGCTTGAAGCCGGCCAGAAGGGTTGCCTGGCCGTGAGTCCTGGATATTAGAACAGGTTCCAGCTGCCCCAGGTGTTCAATGCCCCGGACAAAGGCCTGGTCAGGTTCCCTGGCCCAGAACAGGGCTGGGTTGTCCAGATGTATGGCTTGGGCCTCCAGCAGAAAACAATGAGTTGAGCTGTTCATGAATGTTTCTTCCTGATTGTCCGGGGCTCAGACAGTGGTTAGCATTAAAAAACGTAACAGTTCAGCCAGTTGCATGAGGCACGGCTTCCTGCCCGGAGGCGGCGCCCGGAGGGGGACTGGCTCT
>CAZHCY010000130.1:0-7320 GCA_964531185.1 uncultured Desulfovibrionales bacterium
CGTGCCTCATGCAAACGGCTAAACTGTTACGATGAATCCTGTAATTCCCGACTTTTTGCAGGCAAACCTTGAATTATAATATAAAAAAGAGCGAGTCTTAAGTGAAAAATATTTCAAAAGAGATCAAATCTTATATCCCTTCCAGGACTGCTCTGGTTTATGCTTTGGTGGGGGGCCTGTGGATCGCGTTCTCAGACAGCCTGCTGAACATGTTGATTGAAGATCAGCAGCTATTGGTCAAATTTCATATGTACAAGGGATGGTTTTTTGTGGCCATTACTGCTTTGCTGCTGTATTCTGTCCTGAAAAAACAGGTGAGGCTTCTGGAGCAGAAGAGCTTAGACCTGGTGGAAAAGGAAAATTATTACCATCAGCTGGTGGATAATGCTCCCATGCCAATATTTATCCAGGCAGATGGCAGGTTTGTTTACCTGAACAGTCAGGCCCTGAAGCTTTACAAGGCAGACACTTATGATGAATTGCTCGGAAGAACTATTTTTGATTTTGTACATCCGGATTGGCATGAGACTGTTCAGGACAGAATCAACACCTTAAAAAGTGGCAAAGAAACTTTGTCGGTGATTGAACAAAAACACCTGACCCTTGATGGACAGGAGATATCCGTGGAAGTAAGTGCAGTGCCTTTAAATTTTCAGGGCAGAAATGCGTCAGTGGTCTTTGTCAAGGACATGACCGAGCTGAACAGGTCCAGGCAAAAGCTTGAAGAATGGCAGGATCTCATGGGATATATCATCAGGCATGATCCCAACGCTATTGTGGTCCTGGATAAAGAACTCAGACATATTTTTGTCAGCGACCGTTTTCTTGAGGATTATCAGGTCAGGGATTCAGGGATAATCGGCAGACACCACTATGATGTTTTTCCTGATATTCCGGATAAATGGCGGGATATTCACGCCAGGTGCCTGGCTGGAGATATACTGGGATCTGAGGATGACTGGTTTATCAGGAAAGACGGGAATGTGGACTATACCCGCTGGCAATGCCGGCCCTGGCATGAAAAAAACGGCCGCATTGGAGGGATTATCCTTTATACAGAGGTGATCACCCAGAGGAAGCTGGCTGAAATGGCCCTGGTGGAAGCCAAGGAAAAGGCTGAAGTGGCTGACCGGGTCAAGTCAGAATTTCTGGCCAATATGAGCCATGAAATTCGGACCCCGTTGAACGGGATTCAGGGCATGATGCAGCTTCTCAAAGAAACAGAGCTGAATGCTGAGCAAACAACTTATCTGGAAATGGCCCTGACATCAGCCCGGAGGCTTACTGCCCTTCTGTCCAATATCCTGGATCTGTGCGATGCTCAGTCTGAACTGATTTACATCAGGCAGGAAGAATTCAGCATCCAGGATTTATGCGGGTCCATTAAAGATATTTTCAGCATCACAACAGATGAAAAGGACCTGGAATTTACCTGTCTGGTGGATCCGGCTGTGCCTGATTTACTTGTTGGGGATATGGCCAGAATGCAGCAGATCCTTTTCAATCTGGTGGGCAATGCCCTGAAATTTACAGATCAGGGCAGGGTAAAGCTGGAAATAAACCTTTTGAACGGGGCTGACCAGCAGCAAAGGATCATGTTCAGTGTATCCGATACTGGTCCGGGCATTTCTGATGATAAATTGAGCCAGCTGTTTCAGCCTTTTGTCCAGGCAGACGGGTCTTATACCCGCAAATATCAGGGAGCAGGCCTGGGGCTGGTGGTGGCCTGGAGACTGGTGGAGCTGATGAAAGGGAACATGAGTGTGGAAAGCGGGCAGGGTCAGGGGGCTGCTTTTCATGTGGTACTGCCTGTAAAACTGGTATCAGGGGCAGATGCTCAGGTTGAGCAAAGACCCTGGATCAAAAAGCTGAAAACGCATTCTTTGCGCATCCTGGCAGCGGAAGATGATCCTTTAAATCAGAAGTTCATTAAGGCCTTGCTGGAAAAGGACGGACACGAGGTGGTTATTGCCGGAGATGGGAAACAGGCTGTGGATTTGCTGCGCCAGCAGGATTTTGACTGTGTACTCATGGATATTCAGATGCCGGTGATGACCGGAATAGAAGCAGTCAAAATTATTCGGTCATCACCGGAACTTGGCTGGAAGCAGGATGTCCCTGTGGTGGCAGTCACTGCCCATACCCTGCCGGGCGACAGAGAAAAATTTCTGGATGCAGGCATGGATGATTATCTGGCCAAGCCGGTGAACATAGAGGGTTTCAGAAGGGTCCTGCAAAGCATTTAGCAGTGCCCTGCCCGGTCCAGGACCGATACTGTCAGTCAGTTTTATTTTTTCCCGGTCCATTCCAGTTTGTACAGGTCTTTTCGCCTGGAGCGCAGGTTCTGAACACTGCCCTGACGTCTGAGTTCCTTGATCAGATCCAGATCCACGTCTGTAATAAGGGTGGTTTCAGTGTTGGGGGTTGTTTCAGCAGCTATGGCGTCATGGGGAAAGGCAAAGTCGGACGGGGTAAATATTGAAGCCTGGGAATACTGGATGCCCATGGTTTCCACTTTGGGGATATTGCCTACGCTGCCTGAAATGACCACGTAGCATTCGTTTTCAATGGCCCTGGCCTGGGCGCAGCGCCTGACCCGGAGATAGGAATTCTTGGTATCGGTCCAGAAAGGGACCAGAATGATGTTTACACCTTTTTCCGCCAGAAGTCGGGCCAGTTCAGGGTATTCTATGTCATAACAGATAAGGATTCCTATCTTTCCAATATCTGTTTGAAAGACATTGAGTCTGTTGCCTCCGGAGAGTCCCCAGGCCCGGTTTTCATCCGGGGTGATGTGCAGTTTGTACTGACAGTCCCAGGTGCCGTCGCGCCGGCACAGAAAAGAGACATTATACAGCTTGTGATCAATATATTCCGGGACTGAACCGGTAACAATATTGATGTTGTAGGACAGGGCCATATCCATGAGCTTTTCCCTGAGGTCAACCGTGTATTCTGCCAGTTTGCGCATGGCTTCCGGTGGGCTGTGGCCTTCATACCTGGCAATGAGGGGGGCGTTGAACAGTTCAGGGAAAAGCACCAGATCCGCTTCATAGTCAGAAACAGTATCCACGAAAAATTCCACCTGCTGCAGAAAATCATCAAAGGATTCAAACCTGCGCATCTGCCATTGAACTGTTCCCAGGCGGATCACTGTCTTCCGGCCGCCTATGAGTCTGGTCCTGGCTTCATAATAGATATTGTTCCACTCCAGCAGAACCGCATTGCCCTGAGACTGGGTATCCACAGGATAATAATTTTTAAGCAGTTTCTTGATATGAAAATCATTGGACAGCTGAAACGAAAGGACTGGATCATAGATTTCCTTGCGCTTGACCCGGTTGATGTATTCCTGGGGGGAAAATTCCCGGGCGAATTTGCGGTATCCAGGGATTCTGCCGCCGACTATGATGCCCCGAAGGTTTAATTTTTCGCAAAGCTCTTTTCGGGCGTCATAAAGTCGTCTGCCCAGGCGCATGCCCTGGTAGTCAGGATCAACAAAAATTTCAATTCCGTACAGATAATCTCCGTCAGGATCGTGATTTTTCAGGGTACCATCGCCAATGACCTGGGTATAGGTATGCCTGTCCCCATACTCAGCATAATCAATGATCAGGGTCAGGGCTGCGGCCACTGGCTTTCCCTTGTCCACGATACATATCTGACCTTCAGGAAACCGGCGGATCATACCTTCAATCTGATTTCTATCCCAGGGAGCGTCAACATTTTTGTAGACCCGGGTCATGATCCTGCGGACATGATCATAGTCCTCTTGGCGCAGATTTCTCAGATATAATTTATGTTCAGAAATGTTACTCATAACAGGGGGCTTTCTGCAATTATTCAGGCTGGATGTAAAGACCTTTACAGATGTTTCCTTAAATGGCTGCCCTGGTTTAGAGGTTGGCAGAAATGCTTAAATTTTATCCTGAGGGCTGACTGACAGCAGGCAGCCCGGCTGAAAATGCCTGGAAAAAATTTTCAGGGAATCACTGGTCTGAACCCCTGACCAGGACAAAAGCAGTCAGGTTAGCCAGAACCCCTATCACCAGACCATCTATCTCCCAGGGTTCTGTCAGAAGATAGTCCCAGATGAGCATGCCTGCAATTCCTGAAAGAGCTCCTGTGACGAATTTAGTTTTGTTCACCCTGCGTCCGGTCAGGGCCATAACCAGAGGAACCAGGATAATGGGTGCCCAGAAATTATATGAATAAACCAGGATATCCAGAACGCTTTCAATGGATAGGGCAAAGATAACTGCCAGGGCTCCCACTGCAAAGGTGATGGTCCTGGCTGCCCTGACTTCTTTTTCCGGAGGCAGTTTCTTTTTCCTTAAGGGCTTTATAACGTCGTTGATGCAGCAAATGGCTGCGGCATTCAGAAAAGAATCAGCTGAAGACATGACAATGGCCAGCACTGCTGCAATGACAACACCCTGAAGAAGAGGAGGCAGGGACTGCTGGATGAGATAGGGCATGGCCAGGTTGGGATTAAGTTCAGGATTGAGAACAAAGGCCACAAGACCGATAAGTCCGGTAACAGCAAAAAAAGGAATGGAAAAAAGTCCGCTGTACAGGGTTCCTCTGGCTACGTCCCGGGCGCTGCGGCCGATGAGCAGGCGCTGCAGATAAGGCGGCACCAGGGTCTCACCCACTACAAAGGTCAGAAAAAGGGAAACCAGGGCTGTTATGGCCAGGGGGTCAGTGGGCAGACTGAGAAAGCTGGAAGGCACCGTGTCAATGATGCGGGCTGGTCCTCCTGCATCAATCACTCCCAATATCAGAGTCAGAGGCAGACCAATGCCCAGGATGACAAACTGGACTATATCGGTCCAGACCACGGCTTTCATCCCTCCTGCAGTGGCATAGACAATTATGATTCCGCAGCCCAGCATTATGCCCCAGAAACGGTCAATACCCATGAACAGATTGGTGATATGTCCTATGGCTCCTATCGGGGCTCCAAGAATCCCGGCACAGAGAAGAAACCCGAATATACTGGAGAAAATCTGGGCAGTTGGTCCGTAATGTCTGTGCATAATATCGCCCACAGAAATGGCGCTTGCATATCTGTCCATTCTTGGAGCAATGAAGCGGGCCACCAGAAGTTCCTTGAGGCTGAAGCCCCACAGGGCAACTATGTTGACTATGCCGAACAAAAAGACTTTTTCCGCATTGCCCATGGAAAAGCCTCCGCCGATAAATGATGCTGTGAGGGTGGCAAAGATAATCAGGGAACCATAGGATTTTCCGGCCACAGCGTACTGAGAGATGTTTTTGATGCCTTTACCGGCAGCCAGTCCAACGCCCAGAACACATAGAAGATAAATTATAATTATGGTGTTGGTCATAAAAGAGCAAAAAAGGTTGGATGTTAAAAAATGAAGTCAGCTGATGATTGAAAGTTGAATAAAAACAAAATGTAACAGTTTAGCCCTTTTTAAGGAAAGCAAAACACCCCAGCTCCTGATTTTTTATTTATGTAAACACAGACTTGGAAAAACAGGCGCCGGGAGAGCCAGTCCCCTTAAGCGGGCTGCATGTCTCCTGGCAGGAAAGCGTGCCACATGCAACTGGCTAAACTTTTATTGTTTATTATTTATTCTTGTTATTGTCAAATGACAGTGTCTGGTCAGGCAAGGTTTAAGCCGATTGCTTTCAAGGCAAAATTTTTCGTAACAGTTAAGCCCTTTTTAAGGAAAGCGAGGCTTCCCAGGGCTTGTTTGTTGGTTGATGTAAACACAGACTTGGAAAAACAGGCGCCGGCAGAGCCAGTCCCCTTACGGGCTGTATGCATCCGGGCAGGAAGCCGTGCCTCAGGCAAACGGCTGAACTGCTACAGTTTTTCTTGAAATTTATCTGAAGCAACCTAGCCCTTCAGGGGGTCTAAATGGCGATGGCTTGCGTCCCTGGTAGGTATGGGGACTGTCCCTGGGCTTTGTACTAACTGAATTGGTGCACTGATTTTCCTGCGCAGGCAAAGTTTTTAATGCTGCATTAAGTGGCTTGCGGGGACTGCCCCCATGCCGGTTTCCGCGCCCCTGAATGGTTACGAAGTAGCGTCTGGCAGGTATTGACAAAACCCGGTTTTTTGGTTGCAAGAAATAATTATGAGACTTTTTGCAGGATTGGAACTGCCTTCAGACTACCAAAACATGCTGGAGAAAATCAAGGCAGCCTGGGAAGACAGGTTTACTTCCCGGATCGCCTGGACCAGGCCCGGCAACTGGCATCTGACTTTGAAATTCTTAGGGGAAGTCAACCAGGAAAAGTTACAGAGGATTAGAGAATATATTCAGGATGTTAAATTTGAAAGGTTTCAGCTTCAGGCAGGAAGAGCCGGTTTTTTTGGAAGCAGAGGACAGTACAGAGTAGCCTGGATAGGACTGGACAGTGGCGCTGACAGGGCAGCGGAGCTGGCTTTGAAAATTGATAATGAGCTGGCGGATATGGGATTTGCAAAGGAAACCAGACCGTTCAGGGGGCATCTGACCGTGGCCAGAATAAAAAAATTCAACCGGCATGATCCCTGGTCAGAATTTGCTGATTATACCCAGTCCATTGAGTGGCCTGAGTTCCGGGTGAGCAGGGTTGTACTCTGGCAGAGCATCCTCAATGCCTCAGGACCACAGTATAAGCTCCTGACTGCTTCAGCCGGCTCAAGCCCTGAGACAGGAATTTCCAGGTAAAAGCCCGGGCATTGCCTGCATCAGGCCAGGTAATCCCCCCGGTTGAATTTTATGACCTCGGTGGTGGCCAGCACTTCAATTTCCTGGATTATAGACTTTACTTCCTCGCTCTGGCGCTTAAAGGCGGATGAATTTTTCATCTCATTGATCTGGCCGGAAATGCTCTGCAGGCTGGCGTAAACGTCCTTGAGGCTGGAGCCCGGGGAATCCATGTCAGCGGCATAATTTTCCCATTTGTTCAAAAGGCTGTCCATCTGGTTCATAAAAGAAGGTTCCCGTGTTTGCGAGGTTAACAGCGAGCTGCCCAGAAGCTGAGAATTCTGAAGCATATCCAGCCTGGCAGAGGAAGAAGCTGCCTGTTCAGTGCCGGGCTTTGATATTTCCTGCTCCAGCATTTTGCTGAACTTGCCGGAATCCTTGTTTTTCTGAGTTTTATCGTTTTCCGGGACTATTGGGTTGATTTGATCTGGATGAATTTTCATAATAACTCCTTATAACTCCTTGGAGGAAAATTTTTCCCTGAAAAATATCATTATTCTGTATATGAGCAACTTTCCTGCCAGGATACTTTTTAAGCACCTAAACTGAGCGATTCAAAATTTCATAGTGCATTAATGATAATTTTTTGGCC
>CAZHCY010000131.1:0-7302 GCA_964531185.1 uncultured Desulfovibrionales bacterium
ATATGCAGGCAATACGCATCAAAATATCTGGATATTCAGCGCAGGGAATTCATTCGTCTGGGGGTGATGGGCTGCTGGGATGATCCCTATCTGACCATGAATCCCTCTTATGAAGCAGCCACTGCCAGAGAACTGGGCAATTTCATCAGGCAGGGCTCGGTAATCCGGGGGAAAAAGCCCATTTACTGGTGCATGGACTGTGAAACAGCTCTGGCTGAAGCTGAGGTGGAATACGGGGAGCATACCTCTTTATCCATATATGTTGCCTTTCCAGTGGAAGATCAGGCTGTGTCCGCGGTGTTCCCTGAGGCCCGGCCCGGGAGAACCTTTGCTGTAATCTGGACAACTACGCCGTGGACCATTCCCGGGAATACAGCGGTGGCAGTGCATCCTGAGTTTGAGTACACTCTGGTCAGAGCAGGGGATTCTTTTTATATCCTGGCCTCGGAAAAGGTGGAAGAGCTGGCCAAACTGTTCGGATGGGAGGATTTTGAAAAACTGTCTTCAGCCAAGGGGGCTGCGCTGGAAGGGATCAAGGCCGGACATCCTTTTCTGTCCAGGGAGTCTTTGCTGGTTCTGGCTCCCTATGTGACCCTTGAGGCAGGTACCGGACTTGTGCATACAGCTCCGGGGCATGGCCGGGAAGACTATGAAACCGGGATGAAATACAAGCTTGAGGTGATTTCCCCCCTGGATGACCAGGGACGTTTTCTGGATGACCAGGGTTTTCTGGCCGGGAGCAGTGTTTACCAGGCCAACCCCCTGGTGGTGGAAAAGCTGAAGGAAAAGGGCCTGCTTCTCAGGCAGGAGGATGTTACTCATTCCTATCCGCACTGCTGGCGCTGCAAACAGCCGGTGATTTTCAGGGCCACCACCCAGTGGTTTATATCCATGGAAAACAATGAGCTTAGAAAAAGAGCCCTGGAGGCCATAATGCAGGAGGTGGACTGGATACCATCCTGGGGCAGGCAGAGAATATATTCCATGATAGAGAACCGTCCGGACTGGTGCATTTCCAGGCAGAGAAACTGGGGAGTGCCCATAGTGGCCCTGCTCTGTACTCATTGTGACTATGCATACAATGATCCTGATTGGCTTTTTTCCATCACTGATGAATTTGCCAGACATGAACGCGGATGTGATTACTGGTTTGAGGCTCGGCTTGAGGATGTTGTGCCTGAGGGCCTGGTTTGTCCTGAGTGCGGAAAGAGCCGGTGGAAGAAAGAGGATGATATCCTGGATGTCTGGTTTGACTCAGGTACCAGCTTTGCCGCTGTACTGGAGAAAAGAAAAGAATGCACGTTTCCTGCGGATTTGTATCTGGAAGGAACAGATCAGCACAGGGGATGGTTTCACAGTTCCCTGCTGGCTTCCGTGGGTACCAGAGGCAGGGCTCCCTACAGATCAGTGCTGACCCATGGTTATGTGGTGGACGGAGAAGGCAGGAAAATGTCCAAGTCTCTGGGCAATGTAGTGGCTCCGCAGGAAATCATTGATAAATACGGAGCTGAAATCCTGCGCATCTGGGTGGCAGCAGTGGATTATCAGGAGGATGTGCGTATTTCCGATGAAATTCTGAACCGCCTTGTGGATGCGTACAGAAGGATACGCAATACCTGCCGATATTTTCTCGGCAACCTGTATGATTTTGATCCGGCCAGGAACATGGTGGAGTATGAGAACATGTCCGGGCTTGACCGCTATGCCCTGTCTCTGGTTCTGGAAAAACATGAACTCATGCAGAAGGCCTATGAAAAATTCGAGTTCCACAAGATATTTCACGCTCTGCACAACCTGTGCGTGGTGGAGCTGTCTTCCTTTTACCTGGATATCATCAAAGACCGGCTTTATGTTTCAGGGGCGGACAGCCCCGGCAGGAGATCATCCCAGAGCTGCATGTACCTGATGCTCAGAAGCCTGATGACCAATATGGCCCCGGTGTTCAGCTTTACTGCTGAAGAAATCTACCAGCACTGCCCTGAGCAGCTCAGGGAGCCCACCAGAACTGTCTTTGGGCTGCGCCCGGATTTTTCAGGTTATCCTGTGATGCAGGGCCGGGAAAGGGATCTTTGGGACATGATTTATGCCCTGCGCCAGGAAGTGACCAGGGCCATTGAACCATACAGGAAATCAAAGGAACTGGGTCACTCTCTGGACAGTCAGGTGACCATTTTTGTGGATGATGAAAAGTTTGGCCTGCTCAAGGACATGGAAGACGAACTGGCCAGCATTTTTATTGTTTCCAGGGCCAGGGTCAGGCAACTTGTTGACGCCCCGGGGGAAGCATTTCAGAGTGCAGAAATGGAGGGCCTGTCCATTAGCGTTGAAAAGGCACCTGGAGAAAAATGCGCCAGATGCTGGGTATTCAGCCAGGACCTGGATCAGGAGGGCATCTGTCCCAGGTGCGCCAGGGTCATGGAGGAAACCGACGGTTCAAGGGGTGCATAAATGTCTTTCAAATACAAGATCGCAATGGTCCTTTCCCTGTGTATACTGGTTCTGGACCAGGCTTTAAAGCTGTGGGTGCAGAAAACCATCCCTCTGTGGGACTCGGTTCCGGTTATCCCGGGGCTGTTAAACCTGGTTCATGTGCTGAACAAAGGAGCTGCTTTCGGTTTTCTGGCGGACCTGGATGGAAATATGCAGACCTATTTTTTCATAGGGGTGACCGGCCTGGCCATTGTGCTTATTTTTCATCTCCTTAAAACTGTGGACAGGCATGATCCTTATCTTTTTTCCGCTCTGGGTCTGATTCTGGGCGGCGCTCTGGGCAATCTTGTGGACCGCATCAGGCTGGGCATGGTCATTGATTTTCTGGATTTTTATGTGGGCAGCCATCACTGGCCGGCCTTTAACGTTGCTGATATGGCCATTTCCACAGGAGCGATTCTTCTTTTGATTTCCTTTTACAAGAAAAAGAGATATGCATCCGGTCCTGATTAAACTTGGCAATCTGACGGTTTACTCTTACGGTTTTTTTATTTCCGCAGCTTTTTTGCTGGGCATAGCCTGGACCATGCGCGAGGCTGAAAAAAAAGGCCTGAAGTCTGCCCTGGTGCTGGATGCAGGGTTTTATTTTCTGCTGGGAGCCCTGTCCGGGGCGCTGCTGGCCAGCATTGCCCAGAATCCGGGCCTGCTGAGCCAGGGCCTGGCCGGGATTTTTAAAATCTGGCAGGCTGGACTGAATTTTGCCGGCGGTGCTGTGGGAGCCCTGGTTTGCAATGCCCTTTATCTCAGGCGAAAAGGTGAGAATGTCCGGGACTGGCTGGATGCCCTGGTACCCGGAGCCAGCCTGGGGGTTGGCGTGGGTTGGCTGGGCTGTCTGGCATCAGGGGCTGGTTACGGCAAGCCTGCTGATCTGGCCTGGAGCATAATGTTTACCCATCCAGAGAGTGCAGCTCCTTTGTTTGAAAACCTGCATCCGGTTCAAGCCTATCATGCCGGGGCTGCCCTGCTGATTTTTGTGCTGGTGACTGTTTTGAGAAGCCGGTTCAGCAGAAGCGGTGGACTTGCCGGGCTTTTTATGATGACATATACAGCAGTCAAGCTCGGCATTGATCAATGCCGGGCTGACCTGACACCTGAGCTGTATGTGCTGGCAGTCAATTATGGACTGGCCCTGATACCGGCGGTCTGGGGCTGTTACCTGCTTTTTGCCTCAAAAACCAGCCGGACCGGATAGATTGCACTTGAGCTGGAGAATATACCGCCATGTACCAAGTTCTGCTTGAGAATCCCTTGCTGCTGCTTCTGCTTGTGATCCCCATAATCCCCAATTTATGGGCCATCATGCATGTCTTCAGAAATGATTTTCATACGCCTCAGGAAAAGATGATCTGGCTGGGGCTTGCAATTTTTGTCCCTGTGGCAGGAGGACTGGCCTATGTCTTCATGGGCAGAAGGAGGGTTGTACGCAATGTTCGCCAGTAGGATCTGGTCAATACTTTTGTCATGTCTTCTGCTTGCGGCCTGTGTCACTTCCCAGTCAGACCTGGATATCATGAACCGCCGGATTTCAGACCTGGAACAGAAACATGCCGGTTCAGCCCGCAAGTACCAGGAAGGGCTGGAAGAGTTTCAGGCTGATCTGAAGCAGATTGAAGAAAGCATGGCTGAAAGCGGGGGCGAATCTCAGACCACTCAGGCCGATCTATGGGCTGAAGTGGAGGGAATGAAGGTCCAGCTGGCCACCCTGACCGGCAGGCTGGACTCTCTGGAAAGAGATTTTAACCGGACCGGAGAACAGGCTGGAGCAAGCCAGGAAGAGCTGGATAAGCTTTCCAGAAAAACCAGAGAGCTTGACAGGTCCATGCAGATGATTTCCAGTCAGCTGGGGGTTGAGCTTTCCGGTGAAGCACCCCGGGCTGAAGCTCCTTCCGGGGAAGAGGACCAGAAGAATCAGGCAGAGCAGGAACCAGAAATGGATGCTGACGCTGCCCGGATTCTTTATCAGCGGGCCCTGGATTCCTTTTACAATAGAGATTATGACAAGGCCCAGTCCCTGTGGAAGGAGTTCACGGATAATTTTTCCGAACATCCTCTGGCTCCCAACGCCTATTTCTGGCAGGGAGAAAGCTTTTATCAGAAGGGCAGATATTCTGAAGCAGTCCTGGTTTATCAGGAAGTGATAACCAATTATCCCCAAAGCAATAAAATGGCCCCAAGCATGCTTAAGCAGGGCATGGCTTTTTACCACCTGGATAAAGCTGATACAGGCAGAATTGTGCTCAAGGAGCTGCAGGAAAAATTTCCGGATACAGTGGAAGCCAGAAGAGCCAAGTCATTCATGGCTGCTGAGGAGTGAAGATTTTTCTGCCAAAAGCTGCGGGTGTATTACTGGTTTGTAAATGATACAGACGAAGGGTTTGCTTTGGACATTAAAAAACAGGTTTATCCACCCAGGGGACAGTTCCCGTGCCTGACCTGAATTTCCAGAGTTATCTCGAAATTTACAAAAATGCCGGTTTCCGCGCCCCCTGAATGGTTACGTCTGGTATCTTTCCGGCAGTGCACAGGACAGGATGCCGGGCTTTAAGTGCACACACCCATACAAAGGGCTCTGTCTTCTGCAAAAAAAACGCCGGACGCTGATTTAGCTGCAGAACAATTTTATCCAATGAGAAAACCCTTGAGGTAAATGTTTTTTATGATGGCTATAACTAAGCAGTATTCCAAAATAATTTCCCTTCATTTTTCTTCTGAAGTGGTCCGCAGACCCATGATGTACAATCTGGCCAAACATTTTGACCTGACCTTCAATATTTTAAAGGCCAGAATCAGCCCCAGGGAAGAAGGCCACATGATCCTGGAGCTTTCAGGCAAGGAGGAAGACTTTAAAAAGGGAATATCATATCTGCAGGAGCATGGGATCAGTGTACAGGATGTGGCCCAGTCCATCAAAAGAGATGAGGACTCCTGTACCCACTGCGGAATGTGCACCTCTTTGTGCCTGGCCGGAGCCCTGCATATAGAACCTGAATCCAGAAAAGTAATTTTTGACAGCGGCAAATGCACGGCCTGCGGCCTGTGTACCCGGATCTGTCCAGTAGGAGCCATGCATGCCGAGGCCAACGAGGACTTTTAGGCTTTGGGGCAGAAATTATGAACTTCAGGAGGTTTTATGAGCAGTCAGGACAGAACCTACTCCAGGGTCAGCACGCGGATCAAGGCCTATGTGCGAATCAGCCCTCTGCCTGACGTCAAGCCCATGTTTACAGGCTGTTTCGCCTGTGATCAGGATGACCAGTCCGTAAAGAATCTTTACAGCTCACATATTCCCAGGGAGTTGATCACTTTTCTCAAGGGCATGGATGAAAAGCTGAACATGATTCTGAGCCTGCTCAGTCAGGGCAGCATCCAGGATGATTTCCCCATTACAGCAGAGGTCATCGAGATAAGCGGAGCCGGACTGCAGTTTGTGTCCCAGGAGACCTTTCATGTGGATGATACTGTAGAAATGGCTCTGGTGCTTTCGCAGTTCCCCCTGAAGGTGGTGGGGGTGGTGGGCAGGATCCATCGCAGAGAAAAAGTGAACAATGTAGCTGTATGGGTGGTCAAATTTACCAGTGTCAGAAATATTGACCGGGAAAAGATCGTCCAGTTTGTATTTCATGAACAACGGGAACAGATCAGGGGAAAAAGAAGTGAAGCTGAGCGATGAAAAATACGAGGCCCTTGCGGAGCTGTATCTGCAGGCAGGCCTGGGCGCAAAGATTCACGGTCTGATACACAATCTGAACAACCATGTCCATGTGGTGGACATGCAGCTGGCCATGCTTTTGAATAAAGCTGATGCCTCCGGCAACGAACCCTTGAGTTTTTTCAAAGATAAACTGCAAAGATCAGCCGGCGGGGCAGGCAAAATAGTCAGTGCTTTGCAGCAGAACGGGCGGTGTTCATTTTTTGCCCAGAAGGAAAAGGTCCAGATCAATGTCCGGGATTATGCCCAGTGGCTGGTGGAATTCTGGAACAATGATCTTTTCTTCAAACACCGGGTGGACTGCCGGCTTTCCTGCCGGCAGGAAAGTCTGAATCTTTTGGTTTCCCCGTTTCATCTGCACTTGTGTCTTGATCAGGCCATAAAAAATGCTGTGGAATCATTTATGGACCATGAAAAAGTCCAGAAGCACGAGCTTGGAGTGAATATACATGCCCATGCCCGGGCTGTAAAGATTCAAGTCTCTTCTCAAGGGGTACTGCCTGAACTTGACCCATGGCAGGAGGGGATTAGTACCAAAGCAAAGCATCTGGGCATGGGGCTGCCTCTGGCCGCCCATGCCGCCGGGACCTGGGGCTGGCAGATCAGCCTGGATCAGCAGGATGACCGGGTTGTTTTCAGCATGATCATACCAGCTTAAAGACTGCCCCGGATCCGGCTGATTGGCCAGGTCTGCCTGTTCATGGAAGTCCCGCGGCTTAAGGGGCCTTGCAGCTGCAGCTGGGAACCGGGGCCCGGCCCGGGGCCCGCAGCAACCCCACCGCGCCGGCGCTCGGCCGGCGGGCACTGGCGAAACTGGCCTCACCGGCGGGGCTGGTCGTCACCGCCCTGCTGTGGCTCACGCGGGTATGGCTGATGCTTCCGGTCAGTTGGCACTTCTGGACCACCCCGGACTTCGACGCCTTCGTGCGGGCCCACCCCGGCCACGCCGGCCTGCCTGCTCCGCCCGCCGAGGTGCGGGCCGTGCGGTCGTGGGACCGGGACAACACCACCCGCGGCACCTTTCTTCCGCGCCATGCAGAGGGCAACCCGCCCGAGGGCATCCCAGAGGCCGTCGCCGAGGCCCGCGCCGACATCCCCCACGG
>CAZHCY010000132.1:0-7252 GCA_964531185.1 uncultured Desulfovibrionales bacterium
AGCACCTTTTTGATAGGAGCTCAGTTTGCGGCCAGAATAAACCGCATTTTTGATCCTGAGCTCATCAGAAATTACGTGGATTTTCACCTTCTGCACCGCTGGAAAAGACTGCTCAATGACTACCTGAATGCCGTACAGGGAGTCACCTTCCCCAGCCAGAGGGCTCAAGTGGATATCAATGTCCGGCTCAAAGCCCTGGTCCAGGAGCTGAACCAGAGAGACAGCCAGTGGAAATCTCTGCTGGAGTCAGCTGATGATCCTGAGGCCTTTGCCAGAAACCTGACTCTGATTATTGCAAAAAAATCCCCTCTGGACCGGGCTGAAATTGCATATCAGGCTCTTGACCGGCCCGTGAGGGTCAGGGTGGACATGGATTCTCTGTCCGACATTATTGTCTGTGCTCTGGAACAGTTCGCCATGGATGGCATCTGCAGGATAAGGATCGCTCTGGACGTGAGTTCCAGGCAAAACCCCTGCATAATCATTCAGTCTGCAGCATGTAACAGTCTTCCTTCACCCGGCCGGTCCAGGCTCAACTATCTGCACCTGGCTTCCCAGGAACTGGGCTGCAGCTTTAAGGCGGCCGGAACATGGGGAAACAGTGCCTGCTGGCTGTTTGAAATCCATCCCTGTTGAGTTTTTTTACAAATGACCATCCGGGCTGAAAGGCCCGCATCAGCCTGGTTCAATGCCCAGGCCCTGCACAGGAGGCATCATTTATCAGCCGGACTGAGCTACCCTGGACAGTTTGCGCATGAGTTCTTCTGCATCAAGAGCGTCAGGCTGATCCGCAATTCTGGCCAGAATTCCCAGACCTTCGCTTTTTTCCTCAAATGTTTCCTCTGGCTGGGAAGTAATGACTGCAGTATTGACCGTGGCATCCTTGCGCAGAATCTCCAGCACAAGCCCCAGAGCATCAAAGTCTTCCAGGACATCATCCACAATCACCAGCACCGGCCTGGTGGATAAGATGAGCTCCAGGGCTTCCCGACCGCTGCCGGCCAGGACCGGCTCATGCTCCTTCAGCTTAAGACCGGACAGAAAATCTCCCAGTTCATCAGCCCTGGGGCTGACCAGCATAATCTTCATAACTGTTCTCCTTCTGCTTCTGCTGCTGCAGCCGTTCAAGGAACTGCCCGCGGCAAAGCCGGCAGCCGGCCCTGGCTCCCGGCCGGGGGCTGTTCCCGGGCCGGCATCCAGACCCCAGAATGATTATTCCCTGCTTATGGCTCAAGCCTGGCCACCGCCGCAGGTATACTCAGGGGTGAACCTGGCCAGAGAACCCTGAATAAAGGCATCCACAGCCTGCTTTACACTGGCTGCTTCGCCGCCAAAAAAAACATCTATACCCACCTGATTAAAACCCATGAGAGGCCGCATGCCCATGCCCCCGGCAATAAGCACATTGACCTGATTCTCGGCCAGGTGATTCACCGGAGCCATGCATCCGCCCTGGACATGAGGCACATTGGGCAGGGTATTGACCTCTGTCACCTGTCCGTCCTGGACGTCAATAATGGTATACAGGTCGCAATGTCCAAAATGCTGACCCAGCTGGGATTCCATCCCTCCCGGGTGGGATGAGGGTACTGCTATTCTGATTTTTTCCATATCCGTTTTCCTCCTGATATGATTTTAAGGGTTAATGTCAGTTTAACTTTTTGTAACTATTATTCATCATGACCGAATAAAAAGATCTGGCCCCCCGGATTCATCATCCAGAACTTGATCCGGGAACCAGGGTGACGGTTAAAACAGACCAGCGCCCATTTTCCGCCATTCTGGCAAGGCTTGCCCCGGGCATGAACCAGGAGCCGGAACCCAATGCATTTGCCATAGTCGCATGCCCGATAAGGTGAACAGCTGCAACTTTTTCAATATGACCCTGGTCCTCTCCAGGCCGGTATTTTTAAGTCACTTGGTTTCCCTGCAGTATGCCGGGCCTTGAGTATTAACGTCCTGAGACATTTTACCGGTTAACGCGCCTGAAAAACTCAAAGCATTTCCTGGATCCTGTCCCGGATCTTTCGGATCTGATCTGCGGTATGACTGCCTTCAACTTCTGTAATGGCCTGCTTTCTGCTCATGGCCAGAGTAACTTCAGGATCATAAGGCAGAGTACCTGCCAGCTCAATTCCCCTGTCCAGGCAGAAACCCTGAATAATCTCGGCCTGTTCAGAATTCAGATCAGATTTATTGATGATTACCGCTGTCTGGATCTTGAAGTAGGCACACAGATCACTGACTCTGGTCAGATCATGAAGACCGGACAATGTGGGTTCAGTGACAATCACGGCCAGATCTGTATTGGACAGAGAGCTTATCACCGGACAGCCTATGCCCGGGGCTCCGTCACACAGAATCAGTTCCTTGCCCTGTTCCCCGGCTTTCTGCCTGGCCTGCTCCCGGAGCAGGGTCACCAGACGCCCGGAATTCTCAGCCCCTGGGAACAGCCCGGCATGTACCATGGTTCCGAACCTGGTGTTGCTGATATACCACCGGCCGCAGTGTCTTTCAGGAAAATCAACAGCCTCTTCAGGGCAAAAGGCCACGCAAACCTTGCATCCCTCACAGCGCAAAGGATTGACTTGAAACCCCTCTTCTGTTTCTGAGACTGCACCGTATTTGCACATTTCCACACACAATCCGCAGCGGACACATTTTTCACTGTTAATAACCGCTTCATTGCCGGAGTAAAACTCGTGCACCTCATGCATGTCCGGCTCAAGGAGAATATGCAGATCCGGAGCATCCACATCCAGATCACAGATTATCATGTTTTCAGCCGCCCCGGCCAGGGCTCCTGTCAGAGACGTCTTTCCGGTTCCTCCTTTGCCGCTTATGACAACCACTTCACGCATCCGGGCATCCTCCCTGACTTATTTTGACTATGGAGCGGGCCATATCTGTGAACAGAGACTTGAGCTCCCTGCTCATTTCCGCCACCACCTGTCCTTTGGAATACCCCATGGCAATGTCCCGATCAAAGGGAATGGAAGCCAGGATGGGAATGTTGCTGTCCCGGCAGAACCTGTAAACCTGATCATCTCCTGCTCCGGCCCTGTTGATCACCGCGGCCATGGGTTTTTTAAACGGTGAAAAGGCCTCCACAGCCAGTTTAAAGTCATGCAGCCCAAAAAGGGTTGGTTCTGTGACCAGCACAATAAAATCACTGTCCATGACAGCACAGACAGCAGGGCAGCTTACTCCAGGCGGAGCATCCAGGACAGCGTCCTGTCCGGGCCGGAGTACCCCCAGCATAAGCTCTTCCTTGATCCTGGTCATCAGTGGAGGGCTCATGGCTTCTCCCACCCTGAGGGTGCCCATGAGAAAAGAGGAATCTCCAAACCTGCCTTTGTGCATGGTGCCCAGCTCCCTGCTTCCCCAGGAAATGGCCTTCTCAGGGCATATGGCTTTGCACCCTCCGCACCCGTGACACATTTCAGGAAAAGTCATCAGGGTCTGCCCCATGATATTGATGGCCTTGAACTGACAAAGATCAGAGCACTGACCGCAAAGGGTGCACTTTGACTCATCCACCTCAGGCACCTGGAGATAAACCTTTTTTTCGCTGGACATCTCCGGGTGGAGGAAGATACTCAGATTGGGCTCCTCCACATCCAGGTCCACCGCTGCAACAGGCCTTTCCCAGACTGTGGCCAGGGAGGCTGAAACCGTTGTTTTGCCTGTTCCCCCCTTGCCGCTGGCAACTGATATAATCACTCTAACCACCTGTTTGGTTAAAGGTTGAAATTTTTGTAACAGCTTAGCCCTTTTTAAGGAAAGCAAGGCACCCCAGCGCTTGTTTTTTGGTTGATGAAAGCACAGACTTAAAAAAAACAAGCCCTGGAAGAGCCAGTTCCCCTCGGGGCTGCACGCCTCCGGGCAGGATGCCTTGCCTCATGCAAATGACTGAACTGTTACTGTTTTTTTTACTTATTGGCCTCTTCTGCGTACTGGACATCTCCTGCAATATATTTCTCCACAGCCTCAGCCACGGTCATGTTGTCCAGATTCTGGACAATCTTGATGCCGGCGGCTTTCAGGGCCTGGAAAGCCTTGGGCCCCACAAATCCGGTCAGCACAGTACCTGCTCCTGATCCGGCAATGATTTCCGCTGCCTGGATGCCTGCACCGTGGGACATGGTCTGAGATTTGCCGTTGTCCACATATTCAAAACCCATGGTATCTGTGTCCACCACTACAAAACCGCCTGTACGGCCGAATCTGGGATCAACCATATCCTGCATGGTTGGACCCTGGCTTGTAACTGCTACTTTTGCCATTTAAAACCTCCATTATGATTTGCCTGGCCAGCTCCTTGAGCTTTAAGGCATTTGTAAAAGCTGTTAAGTCAAATCAAAAGCTTCAGCAGAACAGGTCTGCTCAGGCTCTGCCCCGCATGGTCTGTCCGCACTCAGGGCACTTCATTTCCATGCAGGGCACCCCCCTTTCATGAGGTTCCTGATGGCCGCACGCAGGGCATACGCACTGACCGCTCTGTCCTCCAGGGCCTGCTCCCTGCCCCGGACCGGCACTGCCTGCAGGCCCCTGTCCAGAACCTGATGACTGTTTCTGTCCTGCGCCCTGGCCCATACCTCTGCCTGAACCCTGGCCCTGACCTCTTCCTCTGGGACAATTCTGTCCTTTATTTCTACCTCTCATGTAAACAACCTCCGTGTTTTTCAGGGACTGGCCCAGTCGGCGGCAACACCCGGGCATGGCAAAGGTTTCCGACTTGATGGAGTCTCCCATCCAGGCCTTGATCACTTCTTCAATTTCTCCGGTGACAAATGGAAAAACCCTGATGTTCATCCATTCCAGCCTGGACTGAATATTATTGGATATGGCCCCGCAGACCAGTACTTCCGCCCCTTCCCTGACCATCCAGGCGCATCTGTCCATGCCCTGGGGCAATTTTCTGTACCCCTGGTCCACCCGTTGACCATCACTGATTTCCACCAGGCACAGCTCGGCCGATACGTACAATACCGGTGAAAACCTTACATTCCAGGTGGAAAATGCTACTATCATAAAGATAAACCTGCAGACCGGATTGAAAACCTCTGGTGCAAAAGAAGCACCTTCAATATGGACCAGGCCTTTAAACGGTCAGCCATGCCTGGATATCTCCTGGCTCATGACCGCGTGATTCAACCAAACTGTTATATGCAACCAGCAGGCCAAAAAACAGACAAAGCAAGAAAACAACTCAACATCCTGAAATAAAAGCATAAATAATTTGAGGCCCAACAGACTTTTCCATGCGCAGTCTTAATTATAAGACTAACCCAGCCTGAATGAGTCCTGAAAACGCAACAAGCTCAGCTGAACCGGATCACAGACCAGCCATGGCAGCCGGACTATCCGAAAGCCATGGTCATGGGTGTCCAGGGACCATGCACACTGAATAAGCAGGGGACTCGGGTTTGCATCAGGCAGGGGATTATTTTGCCGGGGCTGATCTGCCGTCCTTGTCAGGCAGTTCCAGACCCAGTTCCTTGATCTTTCGGAAGAGGGTACTCTTGTGAATGCCCAGTTCTCTGGCCGCGGCCAGGCGGTTATAGTTGTTGCGCTTAATTGCTTCCAGAATGCTTCTGGCTTCAATGCTTTTGCGGGCTGTTCTCATATCCTGCCCATCTGTTTCTGATTCATTATGGGAAGTCAGTTCCGGAGGCAGATGTTCTATTCTGATGTCCCCGCTCCGGCACAGGATAAATGCCCTCTCCACAACATTTTCCAGCTCCCTGACATTTCCCGGCCAGTCATGAGCCATAAGCAGGGACAGGGCCTGACTATCCATTCCTGAAACAGTCCGTTTTTGAATTGCATTGAATTTTTTGATGAATTTATCCACAAGCAGAGGAATGTCCTCTTTTCTTCTGCACAAAGGCGGGATCTCCAGACGGACAACATTGATGCGGTAGTAAAGGTCCTGGCGGAATTCTCCCTTTTCCACCAGTTTTTCCAGATTTCTGTTGGTGGCGGTAATGATCCTGGCCTTCATTCTCACAGAACCGGTGGCACCCAGGGGTTCAAACATTTTCTCCTGAATAACCCTGAGCAGCCTGACCTGCATGGCCTGACTCACCTCGCCTATTTCATCCAGAAAAATGGTTCCCTTGCCGGCCAGGGCAAACCTTCCCGGCTTGTCTCTGGTGGCTCCGGTAAAGGCCCCGGCCTTGTACCCGAACAGTTCGGATTCCAGAAGGGTGTCAGGCAGGGCTCCGCAGTTGACCGCCACAAATGGTTCTTTAGCGCCAGAACTCAAGGAATGAATGGTCCTGGCCACAAGCTCCTTGCCTGTGCCGGTCTCGCCCAGCAGAAGCACTGTGCTCGGGCTTTCAGCCACAGCCGGAAGAATTGCAAATACTTCTTCCATAAGCGGACTGCGGCTGATGAGATCTCCAATGCTGAACCTTCCCTCCAGTTCCTTGCGCAGGCCTTCCACCTCACTGAGATCCCTGAAGGTTTCAGCTCCGCCCGCAATTTTGCCCTGACTGTCCCTGAGAACCGCTGTGGACACGCTTATGGGAATCCTTTCCCCGGAAGCGTCAATAATATATCCAGACCTCCCGATAACCGGGGTACCTGTGTCCAGGGTCTTTTTCAGGGCGCAGCCGGTTTCGCACATGCTGGAGCGAAACACGTCCCAGCATTGTCTGCCTATGGCCTCATCCCTGGAAATGCCTGTAATTTCCTCAGCAGCCCTGTTAAAGGAGGTTATCCTCCAGTTTTGATCCACGGTGAAAACCCCGTCGGATATGCTTTCCAGAATGGCCTCGGTTCCACTCAAAGCAGCCGGCTGTTCTTTTTCTCGGGTTTCATTTGTCATGTCTGGACTTACCAGGGTATGGATCCATGATCCTGATTGTTTTCTGCCAGCCTGCTGCGCACATGCAAAATTCTCTGGCCTACAGTTATCCAGCTCAGCAGGGTCAAAGCCATTACAGCAGGCAGGATCATTTTTGTCAGGCATCCGGCAATAAGAATTATTATCCGCTCAGGTCTTTCAATCAGCCCCACCTGGCAGTCCACGCCCAGGGCCTCGGCCCTGGCCCGGGTGTAGCTTATAAGCAGCGAAGCTGCCATGCCCAGCAGGGTGATCACTGCCCCGGGAATCTGCTCCAGGAGCATAAAGTGAACAGCTACGCCCAGAAAGATAAACGAATCAGCCACCCTGTCCAGAGTGGAATCCAGAAAAGCTCCAAACTTTGTAGTCTCAACGACTTCGAGTGCTGCAAATTCGCCA
>CAZHCY010000133.1:0-7149 GCA_964531185.1 uncultured Desulfovibrionales bacterium
TCCAGGCATTTAAAAAATTGTAACAGCTTAGCCATTTGCATGTGGCACAGGGACCGGCTCTCCTTAATAAAAAAGCTGAACTGTTTTCATTGTGTACTTTCTTGATTTTGAAATCAAGACCCTGCCTGACTTGTCCTTGCCTGAAAAATACTATAACCTTAAGTCTTTCGATAAAAGAGCCGTAACAGTTCAGCCATTTGCATGTGGTCCGGGGACAGGCACCTCAGCGCTTGTTTATTCATCTCAGAAACAGACTTGGAAAAACAAGCCCTGGGAGAGCCAGTCCCCTGCTTTCCTTTAAAGGATTCCACTGCAAAAACTCATTTTTGCCTTCACAGGATCCAGGAGTCAGGAGTAAGAGGTCAGTAAAAACAAAGACCTATGGAGATCATTTTTGATGAATCCTGTAATTCCCGACTTTTTGCTGGCAAACCTTAAAAGGGCTGAACTGTTACAAATAGCCGGCCATCATCAAGATCAGACAGCATTTTCAGGAGGAAAAGCCAGACATGAGCAAGAAAAAACAGACCAAAAGCACAGATGAAATCCTGACCATTCTGTGTGAAGCCATTAAAACCACTCTGGATACCACTACAGGAACAGAAATTTATTATTCACCAACCTTTATCAAGACCAATAAAACCTGTCTTCGTCCTGAAATAGGCTGTTTCGTGCTTTTTGAAGGCGGCTTTTCAGGGCTGGTGGCCATGAATTTTTCAGCAGATGCAGCTCTGGAAATTTATACCAAATACAATCTTAACATGGGCATGCCGGAAGAAGATCTGGCTGTAAATCATACTTCCAATGAAGTGGCTGATGCCATGGGCGAACTTATGAATCAATGCATAGGTAAATTCAGGCAGATGCTTAAAAATGCTGTGGGCGTAGGAGTTAATCAGACCCAGCCCAAAATGGTAGCCCTGAATCAGGCCATGAAGCTCACCCTGGAAGCCGATCTTGACCGGCCCCAGTTCCGGAGAGTGGAAATGAAGACCGGGGGACAGAAGTTTTTCTATCTGGAAATAACCCTGGAAAAGGTTGAATTTATTTACCAGGCACCAGCCATAAGCACCATGAACGGCCAGAAGAGCGATGACAATGACAGCCCTGAAGATCTGATGAAAAAGCTGGGACTGTAGCTTTACTGACGGATCAAGAGAGGCTGGGGACAAAATCCCTCAGGCGGCTGCATACAGGGCTTATAATGTCCATGATATGGTTTCATAGTCCACAGGTCAGATTAAAAACAGATGATATGTTAATCCTGCTCCGAACAGGATCAAGCAGGGAGGAATAAGCCTTGGCCAGACAGCTGCTGCATTGGTTTTGAAAAATTGACAGGTCAGAATGAAGCAGATGTGGATGGGGGAAACCATTACCCCGGCCAGGCCTGAAAAAAGCCCCAGCACCACATAGGCTGTATTGGACTGCATGCCCAGCTGCTCGGAAATACCGATGATCAGGGGAAAGGTGGAGCCTACAAAGGCAATGGTGATGCCGGAAATCAGGCCCACCAGGAGGGGCAGAACAGTTGATGCCACGGTCAGGGCGCCCTGGCCGGCAACCACTCCTGAAATCTGGCTGATTATTCCGCCCTGATCCAGAATGGCCTTGAAGACAAAAATGGACAGGATGACAAAGATCATTTGCCACAGGTGTTTTTCCCGGACCAGGGAAAAGGCCCGGGCAGGAGTAATTTTGTTCTGGGCAGCAGCAATGATTATGGCCAGAAGCAGACCCATCAGAAGGCCGGTTGACGGATTGGGCCCGGTATCAATGAACCAGAGCAGGGCCTCCAGTCCAAGGGATCCGGCAATGGCTGTAATTAAGGGCAGGGCGTAGTAAACGGCCTGTCTGGTCCTGAAAGGTTCTTCCGTGCTTTGTGCCGGACTTGTCTTTAATGAGCGCAGATAGAAAAACCAGCCTGCAATGAGACAGACCGCCACGCCAGGCCAGGTAAAGGCCAGCAGGGTGATGAGCGGTATGCCGGACAGATGAGCTGCAAGAATCAAACCCGGGTAAAGGGGCCAGACAAGTTCCCAGACATGCCTGAACCAGTAATTGATAAGGATTTTCTGAATTGGGGAAATGTTCTGGCCGGCAGCAGCACTGTTGACCATGGGGGCTGAGAACACTGCTCCTCCCGGCATGGGCAGAAGTCCGATCAGGGCGGGGAAAAAGGCCAGCCTGAACCTGGGCCATTTGAGAAGGGCGGAAAGTTCCTGCATGAGACGCTGGTTCTGCCCGGTGCTTTCCGTAATCCTGCTTAGAATCATTATCAGGGCCACAATCAGGGCCAGCATGATCAATTGTGGATCGCCAACAGCCAGGACAGCAATTTTTAGCCAGTCAATGGGAGGGATGCTGAAAAGCAGACCAGCCAGCAGGCTGCCGGCCAGAATGGAAACTGCAACTCCCAGCCTGAATTTGATCCCGGTTATCATGGCCAGAAAAACCATGAATATTTTGATCAGGGGCAGGATGGGACCGGTCTCCATTACAGGCGGAACAGACCAGGGATGGTCCGGGTAAGGACTCAGCCTTTGCTGCTGCGGGCCAGCAATGCTCTTTTGCAGAAATCTATGGCCACATGCTCATAGGCTGTCTTTTCTCTTTTGCCCAGAAGTTTTTTTCGGATTACGCCATTAACCAGACAAAGGATAACAATGATCAGCTCATCCACCGGGTGGGCATCAAACTCTCCTGATGCATTCCCTTTCTCCAATGCATCCTTTAAATAACTGGTCAGCATTTCCTGCTGCTTGCGCATTACTTCCGCACAGACGTGACTATCGTTTTTGAGTTTGGACGGGCAGTTGGCCAGAATAAGTCTCCCGTCATTGGGCCGGTTTTCAGCTATGTTGATGTGCAGCTGGATCAGGTTGCTGATTTTGTCGAACTGGGTTTCAGTGTCCCTGGGCAAAGAATTGATCAGGGTGGAGTACTCGTCGTAAATTCTTTTGATTATATCGGTGAAAATTTCTTCCTTGCCCCGAAAGTGATAGTAAAGAAGCGGCTCAGTAACTCCGGCTTCCTTGGCGATCTGCAGGGTGGTGGTATTGTCAAAGCCGTTTATGGCAAATAATCTGGTTGAAGTGGAGATAATCTTGTTTTTTTTGTTCTTGGCCATGATGCCGCCTTTTACGGATGAATCCGTCTGCTTTAAGGGTCTTGAGAATTAAAAGCCAAAGATGTTAATTTTAAGCCTAAGCTAAATAAATCAGGCGGTTAAAGTCTAAAATGTCCAGGATGTTCCCGGTCCTGGAAATTGTCAGTAAACGCAGGATATCGCCGGTAAATTTTTATTGTCAGCTGATGATATAAATACTAACAATACGCTTATATTTTCTGCTTGTCTACCCCAATAGGGCTTTGGCAAAATTTTGTCCGTCAAATGGACGCAGATCCTCCATTTTTTCGCCAAGGCCTATAAACGTGATGGGAATTTCATATTCCAGGGCAATGGCCACAATTACACCCCCTTTGGCTGTTCCATCCAGCTTGGTCATGATGATCTCGTTGATTTCAATTTCCTTGCCGAACAGTTCAGTCTGGGACAGGGCGTTCTGTCCTGTGGTGGCATCCAGGACCAGAATGGTTCTGTGAGGAGCTCCTGGACATTTTTTGGATATGACTGTTTTCATTTTTTTGAGCTCCTGCATCAAGTCCACTTTGGTATGCAGCCTGCCGGCAGTATCCACAATGACTGTATCCACGTTGCTGGAAGCAGCCAGGTCCAGAGCTTCATAGGCTACTGAAGCAGGGTCTGAACCGCGTTCCTTGGCGTAAAACTCAGCCTCGGTCCGTCTGGCCCAGATCCCCAGCTGTTCAATGGCAGCCGCCCTGAAGGTATCTCCAGCCACAATCATGACCTTGCGGCCCTGCATCCTGTATCTGTGGGCCAGTTTGGCAATGGTGGTGGTTTTGCCCACACCGTTGACCCCGATGATGAAAAGTACTTCCGGAGGCAGAGGGGCAATTTTTCTGGGAGGTTTGGGAAAGATTGCAGCCAGTTCAGCAGCGAAAAGCTCCTTGAATTTTTCCGGATCATTTTGATTCAGATTCTTTACCTGGGGCTTTAGCCTGTAAATCAAAGCCGAAGCAGCTTTATACCCGACATCTGCCATGATCAGTATTTCTTCCAGCTCTTCCCAGAAGCTGTCATCATACTCAGTGCTGGAGCTCAGGAGCTGATCCACCCGTCTGGAAAGCTGTTCCTTGGTCTTGGACAGACCATGGGAAAGCTTAAGAAACAGCCGGTCCTGCTCATCTTCCTCATCTTCCAGGTCCAGAGCCAGGGCGAGCCTGTACTGAAGCTCTGAGCGGAATTCGTCCAGCCTGGAATAGCCCATGTCGTCCAGCCAGGCAGAAAAGGAATTGATGAATGTGCCGGCTTCAGATTCAGGGATCTGGAGTGTTTCAAACAGAAATCTGAGCCTGTCCCATAAAAGGTCCCCTTTGCGGTCCACTCCCTGAAGGAGCTGATCCAGCCAGATACTCAGCCTGGGCTCAGCCTGGGACAAAGAAAGCCTGAGGTCCTTTTGCCATCCCTGCCTGGCGGTTTCTTCCGCCTTGAGCGTCTTTTCTGGTTCCTGGGAGCCCTCTTTTTGCCACAGTTTTTTAATGTTGCTGAAAAAGCCCAATTATTGCTCCTTTTTTGAAATGCTGTAAAAAATAATATTGTGGGTGGATTAGGGTTCACCGGCAGCCTCAGCCATTTTCATGCAGCAGGGCAACAGGCTTTTACAAGGCTGCTTATCCTGAAAACCAGGCCTTTGAAGCATAAAGGTCATGCCCTGAAAAGGGCTGGTGCGCCTTTGCCCTGCTTGTTCCAGGAAAATGGCTGAGGCTGTTTCAGTTCTGCCTTATTCATCATCTTCATCAAAGATGTACCGTTTCCAGTTTATCTTGCCCCTGGTTTTCTTATGGTCGCGCATCAGAACATGGAGGGCTCCTGTGCCTCCATGCCGAGGCTGGGCTGAACAGAAAGCCAGAACTATTCTCTTTAAAGGTTCCCTGGTGAGCCAGCCCTGAATTTCGTTGCGCAGCACGGGTGCGCCAAGGGGGGAATTTTTCCCTCTGCCGGTGATGATCAGAACACATTTTCTGCTGTTGACATACTGCAGGCGCATGAAGCTCAAAAGCATGGATTTTGCCTGAAGGGCATTTTGACCATGAAGGTCCAGATGGGCCTGGGTACTGATCCGGCCTGCTTTCAGCCGACGGAAGACCCTGTTGTTGAGACCCTGAACACAGCCCTGAATGTATTCATCTGAATATTGGACATTGAATTCTATTTCTCCCCTGACCAGCCTGTTGAGGAAATTTATGCCTTCCTGTTCTTCATCCAGGGGTTCCACTGACTGGTGGTGTTTTCCAGGGGTTAACTCTCTGCCTTTGCCGCTGATGGGGCGCACTCCGTTCATGGCCCGCAGGAACAGATCTTCTTCAGTCTGAACCTGCTGCTCTTCTGGTCTGGATTTTTTTTTGCTGGAAGACTGCTTCTGTTCAGGTTTGGCTATCTTGATTTTTTTCAGTTCGCTTAAGGACTTCATCATGACACTAAGATTATATTGAGCCTGCCCGGTTATGTAAACCGGATGGGCTTTTCTATGCATGAACATGCTTTTGGGCGGCTAAGCTCCCCTGACAGCAGCCAGGACCTGTTCCGGAGTATCCACCACGCTGAAGAGCTGAAAGTCTTTTTCCTTGATAAAGCCTCTGCTTAAAAGCTGTTTTCTGAACCAGTCAAGCAGGCCGGACCAGAACTCAGACCCCACCAGGACCACTGGAAAAGGCTTGATGCGCCGGGTCTGGGTCAGAACCAGGGCTTCGCTCAGCTCATCAAGGGTCCCCAGGCCGCCAGGCATGACTACATAAGCTGAAGCATACTTGATGAACATGACTTTGCGGACGAAAAAATATCTGAATTCCGTGCGCAGTTTAATATAATCGTTGGTTTTCTGCTCAAAGGGCAGGTGAATATGCAGACCGGCTGAATTACCGTCTCCATCCAGAGCTCCTTTGTTCCCGGCTTCCATGAGGCCTGGGCCGCCCCCAGTCATGATGCTGTAACCGGAAAGAGTGAGTTGTCTGGCAATGTCATAGGTAAGTTCATACAAAGGGTCATCCCGGTCTACCCTGGCTGAACCGAAAATGGAGACCGCCGGACCAAGCTCGCCCAGTTTTTCAATGGCATCCACAAATTCAGCCATGATTTTGAACAACCGCCAGGAATTTTCCTGGGAAAGCTCATCAATGAGATACTGTCTTGAATTGGACATGGCAACTCTCGCTCACTGGCAGGGATTTTATCCAGGCCTTTTTTGATTGAATCTGTCTGGAAGCAATGATTTGCCGCCCCGGCCCTGAAATGTTCGAGGCTGACCCGAACTTGCCGCTAAATCATTTATTCAAGTCATTATACAGGCAAAGCGCTGCAAATACAACCAGAAGGGGGAGTGGTTAATAAATCAGGTTCAGGCCCGGGAAAAGCACGCTGTTTCTCCAACACCAGGACCGGGCAAAGGATATTATTTCGTGGTCTCAGTTTAGCCCTTTTCAAGGAAAGCCAGGCACCCCGGGGGCTTGTTTTTTGGTTGATGTAAACACGGACTTAAAAAAACAGGCGCCGGGGCGCCTGGCCCCGTGCCTCATGCAAATGGCTAAACTGCTACAATGTATGTGTTTCAGTTGTCAAAAACACGAAAAGCTCGCCATCCTGGACCAGATCTGTAAATAACGGCCTGGAGTTGAGTATCCTGACTTGCAAAAAGCCAAAAAGAAGCCTTTACATAACATGCTGATTTTACAGTCTATCCAGTTTTAGTTGTTTAGAAGCGGGTTGGCGGAAAGGGTTTTTGGTTACCATCTGCCGCTGAGCAGTTCAGACCAGGGTTTTTGCAGCATGTGCCTGAAGGGCCGGCCTATGGATTTCAATGGCCAGGGCTGGTTGTCCAGCTGGATGGCCTGGGGATACATCAGGTGCAGAGGATAATGCTCAGGACCTGCAAAGCGGTTTTTTGGGCAAAGGACTGCAGACACTTTGCCGGATTTATCCCTGACATGTACCTGGGCTGGAAAGAACCATGCGTTTTTTATCCATGAAAAGTAATGGCGAAACAGAGTCGGGCGGATGAGAAGGAAATC
>CAZHCY010000134.1:0-7132 GCA_964531185.1 uncultured Desulfovibrionales bacterium
AATGCACAGGCCAATCTGGAGAGACAACAGGGCTGGAATGGTCAGGTGAAGGACGTCCGGGCATTACTGAAAATGACAGTTTAATGCTTCAGGAGTGTCTGTCGCACTGCAGTGCCAACCAGCCGCAAATTAACAACTTTTTTCAAAATCTTGGACCGTGAACCAGAAAAGTATAAACACGATTTTGTCACCCCGGTAAAAAAGGAATGACTCTGGCCGGGATACTTCTTCTGGGGAAGGATGAGACCATTTTGTCAGCCTAAATTCGAAGCAGAATGACACCCGCCAGGAATTATGAGTACTCGCTTCTACCACACCCACGCCCGGGACTACTTCAACCAGACCATCCAGGTTGATCCTTCCTCATTTCTTACCCCCCTTATCCATCACCTCCAGCCAGGATCAAAAATTCTGGACACAGGCTGCGGCTCAAGCCGGGACATGCTCTGGCTGGGAGAACGCGGTTTTGACTGCACAGGCTTAGAACGCTCCCCTGACCTGGCCGCCCTGGCCAGGCAGCATTCAGGTCAGCCCGTGATTGTGGCTGATTTTGAATCCTTTGATTTCAGCCGATTCAATATCTTCATCAGCTGGGGCTTATAGACATTTTAAAAATCCTTTACGGAAGTATTTATTTGCTATATTTGTATGTCAGGTGAAAAGAAATGTTAGTTAGTTTTCATCCGGAAACGGTTCTTTTTCCTTTTGGCGGGGGCAATCTGCACAATTATCTGTCACCGTATTAAGATACGCCTCCTCATAATTGAGTATTTCCTTGCCAAAAGAAAAAACTCCTCGTTTCCAAAAAGAAAACCTACAGTTTCAGCATCCAGAAAGAAAGCCTTTCCGGATGGAACCTGAACGTAATCACCCTGGCCTTTGCCTCTGACCCTATACTGCGCTGGTCTTTTCCAGACCCGGGCACATACTTGGCGGTTATGCCCCAGGTCATCACCCATTTTGGGGGCAATAGCTTTCATTCCAAAACTGCCTTCTGCTTACCCAACGCCACAGGAGCCGCTCTGTGGCTGCCGCCGGGAGTGCAGCCGGACTTTGAGCCACTTTTTGCGTTAAACCAGGCCCATGTATCGGAAAAAACCTTGCCGGATTTGATCGATCTTTATGAGCAGTTGGATACCTGCCATCCTGCCGAACCCCATTGGCACCTGACTTTTGCAGGGGTGGATCCAGCCTGTCAAAAGCAGGGCTTGGGTACAGCCCTTATCCAGCACAGCCTGGCTCACATAGACGCCCGAAACGGAGTTGCCTATCTCGAGTCCACCACCTGGGACTCTGTGCCCTTGTATGAACGCCTTGGTTTCCAGCTTTTGGGCAGCATCCAGGCCGGTAGCTCTCCCCCCATGTATCCCATGCTCCGCAAGCCCCGCACAGCTTGAGCCCCAGCCTTTGACAAAAACTACTCAGCAGCCAGGTCCTGGAAAAATACATACTGATTTTTCCCGGATTCTTTGGCTTGATACATGGCCTGATCAGCTGCCTGGATCAACTGCTTGTTGCTCGTGCCATCTTGTGGATAGAGGGAAATCCCGATACTGGCCCCGACCTGACTCTTGAAGCCACCAATATCCATGGGCTGGGCCAGGCTGTGCAAGATTTTTGCGGCCAATCCGGCTGCGTTGTCTGCATCGTGGAGCTCGGCAGCTATAATCAAAAACTCGTCGCCACCGATCCGGGCTACTGTATCTGTTTCCCGGGTCATGGCGGAAAGCCGGTCAGAAATTCCCTGCAACAACACATCGCCTTTGTCATGTCCATAGGTATCATTGATCTGTTTGAATCCATCCAGATCCACAAACATCACTGCTGTCAGCAGGCCTTTCCTGTGGGCAAGGCTGCACTTCAGGCGCAGATGCTCTTGAGCCAGGCGCATGGTGGGCAGGCCGGTCAACTGATCATGAGTGGCCATATGGCGAAGCTCGAGTTCCATGAGCTTGGTGGTGGAAATGTCCTGGAAAGTCCCGGACATGAGCAAAGGAGAACCGGACTCTGTCCAGGCACTGACCTTGCCCCGGACTAAAACCCACACCCATTTTCCGCTCTGGTTTTGAACCCGCATTTCATAGTTTAAATAATCCAGCTCACCGGAAAGATGCTGGGCAACGAGATGGTCTGCATTCTTAATATCCTCGGGGTGTGCCGCCTTCCTCCAGGTCTGTAAAGGATCAGCTCCCATTTGCTCCAGGCTCAGCCCCAGAAGATTAGCTGTCCCTTCATTGAAAATGGTCTCCCTGGTCTGCAGGTTCAGCTCCCAGGTGCCCACATCAGTACCCTCGATGATATCAGCCAGTCGCCTTTTTTCAGTTTGCAGCCGGTGTATGGCCTGGGACAACTCCTGGGTCCGCTTATGCACTTGTTCTTCCATATTGGTGTAGAGCTGGGCGTTTTCAATAGAAATAGCTGCCTGGGAACCCAGAACCCGTAAGGTATGCAGATGTTCGCGGGTGAAAGCGCTCTCGGTCAATCTGTTCTCCAGGTACAAAACCGTGGTTATTTGCCCTTGGCGCCAAAGGGGGGCACACAGTGCAGAAAGCGGGGCTTTCTGCTGTACATACGGGTCACGGGCAAAGCCTTGATCGGCAGTGAGATTGTCCAGGACCACTTCCTGGCCGGTCCGGAGAACATAATAGATGACCGAGAGGGGTACATGCCATTGGGCTTCAGGGGAGCTGAGTTCAATATCTACATCTGTTCGGACCTCATGGGGAAGATGGGCAACAGCCCGGATGCACCACTGCTCCTGGCCCAGGATAAGAGCCCCCCTGTCCGCTCCCGCATTCTCCAGCAGGATGTGCATGATCGTGCCCAGCAGGGACGGCAGATGCATCTCTTCAGAAATGGCCTGACCGGCCTTGAAAAGGCTATGCATGTCCAGGGCCTGGCTGCCGCTTTGAACCGTATGGACCATTTCTGAAGCCAGATCAGTCTGGATGGAGGGAGCTGGACCGGGGACAGACGAGGGTTGTCCGGACCAGAGGTCTTTATATTCATCCCGAAGCATTCGGGCTTTGCGCTTGGCTCCCCAGAGTTGATATCCGTACCAGGCTCGGCCCATAGACTGTCCTGCCAACTCTGAGTTGCCCTGCTGCAGCCAGAACAGGGCAACCCGTTCATGAGCCAGGGTTTCATGGTGAATAAATCCGCTTTTCCTGGCCGCCTCAATAGCCTGATCATAGAGTTCAGCGGCCAGGACCGCCTCTTTTTTGAGGACAGCCAGTTCGGCTTGAACTAAAAGATATTGGGGGCTGAAATTCTGCGGACAATGCTCCATCCAGGTCCGCATCCAGGTTTGATTGTCTTCAATACGGGCAATGAGTTCCTTCTGCTCTCGGGCCGGGCTGTGCAGACAGATATTGGCCAGAACCAGAGAGTGGACAACGTTGAGCAGGACATTGGAATACAGGCCAATGGCTCCGGAGGCGTGCTTTTGGGCCTGCTCACAGGCTGCACGCGCCCTGTGGCACGAGCCGAAGAGGTAAGAAACGTAGGCTGTAAAGCAATAGTGCTGGAACAGAGCTAAGTGCATGGCATCCTGGTGGCAAGCGGCTAAAAAAACCTCTTCATCCTGGCCGGCCACAGACATCTTACAGGGGTCGTCCCCGGAATGGCTGATCAGGTTATTTACCAGGGCCTGAATGCTGAGTAGAGCCCGGTTCATAAGCGTATTACCGGTCTTGCGGGCAAAGCTCAGGGGGAAGGTGAGACTGGAAGCGATCTCTTTCAGCCCCTGCCCGGTATAGAGCTTCAATTCAATCTCATGCAGCAGGAGGTATCCGGAAAACTCCAGTTCTCCTGATTCCACCCCGGCCTGATACCCGGACAGCAAAATGTCCCTGGACTGACTCAGCGGACGGCACCAATGGTGCTGGAAGGCGCCGAAGGCGTTGCTGGCTCGACAGATATCAGATCCTGAACCGTACTTCTCAGCTACCTTCAGACCCAGTTCCCCAAAGGAGAACCCGGTTTGATAGCGGCCAAACCCGTGGGCCATGATAATGCCGTAGCAGCAATAGCAGGTAGAAGCCTCGGGAGTGTTGCCGAAATCCAGGGAAATATCCACCCCCAATACGGCCAGGTAGGCAAAAAGTTGTTCTGAAGTGTAATAGGCCACAGGGATCATGGTCTGGATGATGTACATCACCGCACGGGCCCAGGGATCCACCAGGTCCGGCAGGTGAATCAGGGAGGCTATCTCTCTGTCCTGCAAACGCTTTTCAAGACGAAGCAGTCTGCTCTCCAGGGCAGCCTGGAGATCAGTGGGCAGCTCAACCTGCAACTGAGCAAAAGCGGCCTGGCCAGCCTCTGCAGCAGCTTCATAGCGGCCCTGAATCAGACGTTGCAGGATCAGGAAGTAATGCAGGATGCTGGCTTGAGTGCTGGTGCGCACATGCTCCAGGGTTTGATAGATGATCCGCTCTGAAGTGGAAAAATTTCCTCGCAGATATTGTACCTCCGCCAGTAAAGCCATTAATTCAAAAGTCAGGTCAGGGTCGCGCTCCCAGCTGTCGGCAGGCAGAAGGTCGATCCCGGCTGAGACAAAATCCGCGGCCAGCTCATAGGCATTGGCCTGCTTGGCCTTTAAGGCAGCCTGTAAGTTGGCCTGGATCAGCTCCTGGGTCTCCTGTCCAGGGCTGATCAGAACCGAGCCCTGGTTAAGATGATGAACCAGGGTATACAGCCACTCATTGAGCTCAGAATCGTCCAGCTTTTGCTTGAGGATTCGTCCCACATGCATGTGGATCTCAGCTCGCTCCTGAGGAGAAAGGAGGTCATAGGCAGCCTGTTGAATCCGGTCGTGGGCAAACTTGAAATCCGTAGTCCCTGTAAAGGAGGCTCCAGGGTCATTTGTCCGGATCCAGGGATGTTTGTACCTGGGGTCCAGAGGTAAAAGGTAATTGTTCTCCACTGCCACCCAGAGATGGGATACGGTCTGCTGCATGGAACGACCGGACACAAGCGAGACCAACTGAACGGAAAAGGTAAAGCCCAGAACTGCACTGATCTTCACGAGTTCCAGAGTGGACTGGGGAAGCTGCAGCAGGCTTTGGGCCATCAACTGGCCCATGTTGCTTGTGACTTCCTGTTTCTCGATTTCATTTAAGTCCCATATCCAGCGTCCATGCTTCTGATCAAAAGAGAGAAATCCATGCTCATGCAGTAAGGTCAAAAAACTTTTCATAAAAAAAGGGTTGCCCCCGGTCTTATCCCGGCACAAGGCAGCTAATGAACTGGACTCCTGGGCAGTTTGCCTGACAGTGTCTGCTACCAGGGCCTTGCTCTGCTCCAGGGACAAAGGAAAGAGCTCGATACAGGTGACCTTACGGCCTTGACGGGCCAGCCTGGACTGGAACTTGACCAGATGGTGGGCACTGTCCACTTCATTGTCTCTGTAGGCACCAATCAAAAGAAGATATTGGAGGTCCGGGTCCAGCACCAGGAGCTCCAGAAGCTGCAAAGACGCCAGATCGATCCATTGCAGGTCATCCAGAAACAGGGTCAAGGGGTGCTCTGCATGGCAAAAGACCCTGATGAAATTTTGAAAAACGTAGTTGAATCTGTTTTGGGATTCAGCCTGGGGCAGGACCGGCACCTCAGGCTGCGGTCCCAGGATCATGTCCAGACCGGGAATCATATCCACAAGGATCCGGGCATTGTTGCCTGCTGCCTGCAGGATGCTCTTTTTCCAGGCCTGTATCCTGTCCTCGCCTTCAGCTAAAAGCTGCTTCACCAGGTTGTGCAAGGCTTGACAAATGGCATGATACGGACTGTTGCGCTGAAACTGTTCACATTTGCCGGCAATAAAAAAGCCGCGGTTGATCAGGATTGGAGTGAACAACTCTTGAACCAGACATGTTTTGCCGATACCTGTATGGCCCGAGACCAATACAAGCTCCTGGGAACCGGTGAGCATGGCCTGGTAACTGTCCAGCAACCGCTTGGATTCATTTTCCCGGCCATAAATTTTGCCTGAAAGTTGAAAAGTATCACTGACATCCTGCCTGCCCAATTTAAAGGAGCTGATTCCACCTGTAGCTCTAAGCTCTTCCCGGCAAGCCTGCATATCAAGCTTCAGCCCCGTGGCACTTTGATAACGGTGCTCAGGGTTTTTGGCCATAAGCTTGAGAATCAGACTGGAGAGGATCACCGGTAAACCAGGTTTTTTTTCTGCCGGGGGCTGGGGTTCTCTGGCAATGTGGGCGTGTACTATTTCAAGGGCTCCTGAGCCTGGAAAGGGAAGATAACCTGTGAGCATCTGGTAGAGCAAAACTCCCAGGGAATACATATCGGTACGGTAATCAATAGCCCGGTTGGTACGTCCGGTTTGCTCCGGCGAGATGTAAGCCAGGTTTCCCTGCAAGGTGGAAACCGGAATATAGGTGGTGGTTTCCCTGGGTAAAAGGTTGGCCAGAGAATAGTTACCAGTTTCGGGGTTAAGGTAAATATGTTCAGGAGTAATATCTTTATGAATAACATTGAGGCTATGGATGATCTCTAACTGTTCAATAATTTTCAGACCTGCATCCAGGGCAGATACAAGATGATTGGGAAAATCCATCCAGGACATGCAGGTGGTTAATGGGTAGGCCCCAAAATCCTCCAGGATCATGGTCAATCTGCCATTGATGGAGTCTAAATCCAGGGCAGTTATCAGATCCGAGCTTTCCCCGGCCTTGTCCTTCAGAGAGACAAGCAGTTCATACTCGCCCTCAAAAATGGCAAGCTCCTCAGGCAAGGGGAATTGGCTCTTGAGCATTTTCAGCATGCGAGGCAATCCGCTGCCCTTGTCCTGGACCCGGTAGACAACGAGCTTGCTGTTTTCAAAAAGCTTTTCAATGGGGGTAAACGGGGAAGATTCCCACAGAGCAGGCTCGAGGTTGAAAGCATCCATAGGCTGATTACTCCTGAACTGAAAAAGTTCTTCATAAACCAGAAGCCCGCAAGTATGCGCGGGCTTCTGGTTTCATTGTATCTGAGTTTATCTTATGGTGTGGGGGGTGTCAAAGAAGCTAAATCTGCAGTTTCACCCATTGTCCAGACAACACTAAATCAGGGTGAAGTAATGTTGCCAGGTAAGACTGAGGTTAACCAAACACTATGGTGAACAGTTACAAAA